>CAXMPS010000192.1:0-8274 GCA_964194995.1 uncultured Gammaproteobacteria bacterium
ATCGGGTTTCCCAACGCCGGCAAGTCGACGTTCATCTCCAAGGTCTCGGCCTCGAAACCAAAGATCGCCGACTATCCGTTTACAACTCTCGAGCCCAATCTTGGAGTCGTCAGCTTTGACGAACGAGAGTTCGTTCTTGCCGACATCCCCGGCCTCATCGAAGGTGCTGCGAAGGGCAAGGGCCTCGGGCATGAGTTCCTACGGCACGTCGAGAGAGCCCGCGTCCTGGTGATTCTCCTTGACCCGTCCGACATCCAGCCCGACACCCCAGAGCAGCAGCTTGCCGTCCTCACCAGGGAGATTGCCGACTATTCGGCCGACATCGCCATGCGTCCCCGCATCGTCCTCTTGAACAAGTCCGACCTCGGCGACATGAGCGAGATAGCTGGTGGTCTTGATGCGTTGGAGGTATCCGCCGTCACCGGCGAAGGGGTTCGGGACGCGCTCCATGACATCGCCGACCTGGTCGTCGAGGCTGAGCGTTCCGCCCCGGAACGGAAGGGTTTTGTGCTCCACCGACCGCTGGGCCCGCGCTTCACCATTACACGGGAAGCCGGCTCATGGCGCATCGAGGGTCTCGCGGCTGAACGAGCCGTGGGTTTTGCCGATCTGACAATGGAGGAGGCGGCCGACATGGCGGCACGCCGTCTTGCCCGGCTCGGCGTAGACGATGCCTTGGAGGAAGCCGGGGCCGAGGAGGGCGATGAGGTTCGGATCGGTGAGCTCAAGTTCGAGTTCACCTCGGAGCGAACCGACGAAGAGGAGTAGCGGGGGATACACGGCCGTTGAATCGTGTCGGCCGGCCTCTCAGCGTCGCCAGAGATCCTTGGTGAAGAGAACCAGGACCGGAAAGATCTCAAGACGGCCGACAATCATCAGGCTGGCAAGCAGCCACTTGACCAGGTCGGGCAGGCCCGCATAGTTGGCGGCCGGTCCCACCTCGCCCAACCCTGGTCCGATGTTCCCGATCGAGGCGGCGACGGCGCTGGTAACAGTCACCAGGTCGAGGCCTTCAGCCATGTTGGCGTCGATGAACGCGACGACGAACGTTGATGTCATGAAGAGGAACATGTAGAAGAGGAAGAACGATTGAACCGCCTCGACCACCGGTTCTGTGATTCGTTGACCCCCGAATCTGGTCACGAGAACGGCCCGGGGATGAACCAGACGGCGGATGTCGGCGAAGGCCGCCTTGGTCAAGATCCCGACACGGAAGGTCTTGATCGCACCCGCAGTCGATCCCGCCATACCGCCGACGAACATAAGCCCGACCACCATGATCTGAAGGGCCGGTCGCCAAAAGCCCCAGTCTGTCGACGAGAAGCCAGTGGTTGTCACCAGCGAAATGGCATTGAATGCAGCGTCTCTGATGGCGACGGCCGGAGTGTGATCCCGCCACAACCCGCCGGCGACGATCACCACTGCCACGACCGTGATCAGCAGATAGAGCCGAAACTCGGAGCTTCTCCAGTAGTCACCCGGCTTCGAAAAAGCCCGGAAGTGAAGTGCGAAGGAGACACCGGCAACGAACATGAAAAACGTGATCACCCATTGCGTATAGACGCTGAATCCCTCTATCGAGGTGACTTCGGTCCCAAACCCCCCGGTGGACATGGTGGTGAACGAGTGAATCAATGCTTCGAATCCACCCATGTCGCCGGCCCAAAGAAGGAAGAACTCGACCAGGGTGATCAGTGCGTAAACCAGCCACAGTCTCTTCGCTGTTTCCTGGAACCGCGGGGTGAGCCGATCAGGCGTGTGGCCCGGTGACTCGGCTCTGGCCAGCTGCATCCCTCCCGTTCCCAGGAGCGGGAGGATCGCAACACCCAGCACGATCACCCCCATGCCACCCAGCCACTGGGTCAGGCCACGCCAGAAGGAAATGCCGTGCGATAACGCCCCCGGATCACTCAGAATCGATGCGCCGGTGGTACTGAAGCCAGAGGCCGTCTCGAACACGGCGTCGGTGATCGTCGAAATCTCGCCTGTAAGGAGGTACGGGAGGGCGCCGAAGATCGAGAATACGAACCATGAAAGGCCAACGGTCGCGAAGCCTTCCTTGACAGTGATCGGCCGTGGGCGCCTGACAGGACGGCGCATAGCCAAGCCGAATAGGACTGTGATTCCGGCTGAAACCGCGATCCACATGGCGGATTCGAACTCGGCGTAGGCGGCGGAAACAAGCGCGGCGGAAACCATCGCCACGGCGATGAAAATGAGCACCGAGCCAATGACGAAGGCAACGGTTTTCAGGAGGACGAGAGCTGGCTCCTGACCGCGACGAGAGAGGTCGGGATTCATGCGCTGAAAATGGCTGCCGATTCCTTGATATCCCGGGGGAGAGCGAAGAAGATGATGTGGTCTCCTGCCCGTACGACAGTCGAGCCATCCGGGACGAACGTTGTACCGTCCCGCGAGATGCCCCCGATGATGACCCCTACCGTGAGATTCAGATCGAGGAGGCTTTTCCCGTCTGCCTCTGCACCGTCAGCCACTTCCATCTCAATTGCTTCTGCATCGGTGTCTGAGAAGGTCGCGACTTGCTCCACCTTGCCCTGCCGGACAAACCGAAGAATTGCGCTCGCCGCCATCAGCCGGCTGGAAACGGCTGCATCGATACCAACTCCCGAAAGCAGGGATACGTATGAGATCCGGTTGAAGCGGGCAATCACCATCCCGGCGCCACTGGCCTTGGCGACAAGGCATGCGAGTATGTTGACCTCATCCCATCCCGTGAGTCCGACTGCGACGTCCTTGGGGCCAAGGTCTAGCTCACCAAGGACATCCGGGTCGGTCGGGTCGCCACAGATTACGAGGCTGCCCGAATGGCGGGAGGCAAGTCTGGTGCATCGTTCCTCATCTTCGTCGACGAGTACCACCGCGAGACCGGCACGGCGCATCTCCTTTGCTGTCAGCTCAGCCAGCCTCGTTCCCCCCATCACGATTGCCCGATCGATGTGGCGTTTCCTGACTCCTATCATCCGGGTGGCGCCGTCGACATGATCGTCGGTTGTCATGACGAGAGCGTGGTCGCCCGGGCGCACCGTTGTGTCCCCGTGGGCGACGATGGTTCTGCCGTCGCGGACCAGCGCCGCAACAACCCATCCCCACTCGGCCGAGCGAGCTCTCAACTGGCGAAGCGGGGCGTCGGTGATTGGAGCGTTGGGTGCCACGATTCCTCCGATCATGGCTAACTTCCCGTCAGCGAAATGGATCAACTCGCTGGCGCCACCCAAGCCGACGATCCCCACCAATTCCTCGGCAGCCGTGGCCGACGGATCGATTACGACATCTACACCGAGCCTGTCGGCACCCTCCCGAATCTCCGGAGCCTCGATACGCGCGATCGTTGTGGCAGTCCCTAACTCCTTGGCCGTATGGCAGGCAAGGACGTTGGCGCCGTCGGAGTTGGAGACCGCTATGAGTAGGTCGGCCTTGGAGGCTCCGGCTTCCTCGAGACTGCGAGCGCTGGCGCCATTCCCCGAGATGACAAGGGCGTCGATGGTGTTCTGCAGGGCGGCCGCGCGGCGCTCATCATCCTCGATGACGACGACGTCCTGACCTTCGGTTGCAAGTCGTTCTGCCAGGTAGGAACCGACGGCCCCGGCCCCGACGATGATTATTCGCATTTCCGCCGTGTTCTTTTGGCCACAGAAGGTCCAGGCTAACCCTGTTAGGACCCAATAGCTCGGCGAATCGGCCCATTGGTTAGCCGACGTTCGGTCCGTAGAATGGCCTCTCGCCCGCAGGAAGAAACTTTGGAATTCGAATCCCCTCAGGTAGTCGCTGATGCTCTTCGGTCAGTGGAATACCTGCCAAACGACCGCATCGCCCAGGTGGTGTTTCTGGCTGCCAGGTTGGATAAGCCAATCTTGGTCGAAGGTCCGGCGGGAGTGGGCAAGACCGAGCTGGCCAAATCGCTGGCCCGGGTCATGGAGCGAGATCTGATCCGTCTCCAGTGCTACGAGGGTCTCGATGAGTCGAAGGCTCTTTATGAGTGGAACTACAAGAAGCAGCTCCTGAGGATCCAGGCAGATGCAGACCACGACTGGGGAGACATTGAACACGACATCTTCTCTGAGGATTTCTTGCTCGCCCGACCTCTCCTCGAAGCAATAAGGGCCGAAGAGCCGGTGATTCTCCTCATAGACGAGGTCGACCGGGTCGAGGTGGAGACCGAGGCACTGTTGCTCGAGATCCTTTCGGATTTTCAGGTGTCCATCCCCGAGTTAGGCACGATCGAGGCGTCCACTCAGCCGATCGTGATACTCACCTCGAACAACACCCGCGAGCTCAGCGAAGCTCTCAAACGTCGATGCTTGTTTCTTCATATCGACTATCCGGACCCGGCTAGAGAACAAGAGATCCTGACAGCCCGAGTCCCGGGCCTCTCCGAGCATCTCGCGGCACAGATCGCCAAAGTGGCCCGTTCCATACGCAACCTCGACTTGAAGAAGGCGCCGTCGGTCTCCGAGACGATCGATTGGGCCCGAACCCTGTTGGCCCTCTCGGTCGAGGATGTCGACGAAACCGTTCTTGGCGACACGCTCCACGTGCTTCTCAAGTATCAGACAGACATCGAGAAGACAGCGAAAGAGCTCGCCTCTGGCGTAACAGACTGACGATGCTTGGTGTCCTGACCGGTTTCATCGAAGAGCTCCGAGAGGCGGGCGTCCCGGTGTCGATGGTTGAGGTCATCGATTCGATGCGCGCCGTGGAGGCCATCGAGATCGACAACCGCACTTCTCTTCGAGAAACCCTGCGGGCGACTCTGGTCAAGAATCTGCGTCATGAGAGGGCGTTCGACACCGCATTCGATGTCTATTTCTCCCTGGTTCCGAATATGGCGTCCGAGCCGGCCCAACTTCCCGAGACAGGCGACGGCCGTTTGGAGGAGCCTCCCGATGACCAGGGCTCCGAGGAGTTCGATCTTGATGGGCTTCTTCAGGGCCTATTTGAGGCTCTGGCCGACCTCGATCCGGACTCCCTCCGCAATCTGGCGCGCACGGCTGTAGACCAACTTGCCGGGATGGAGCCTGGTCGTCCGGTCGGAGGAACGTATTACCTCTATCGAACTCTGCGTCGACTCGAGCTGCAGGCAATGCAAGAGCGTCTCCTGGCGGAGTTGATCGGAGACGACGACTTGAGCGACTTCGATCAGCGTCTTGTCAGAGAGGACGTCGAGGCACGCATCGAGCAGCTTCGTGAGGAGATTCAGGAGGAAATCCGGCGCCGCCTGGTGGCGGACCGGGGCCGCGAAGCGGTGGCCCGGACCCTGCGGCGCCCGCTCGTGGAAGACGTGGATCTGATGCATGCCACGTCCAACGATCTTGCCGACATGGAAGCCGCGATTGGGCCACTTACGAGGAAACTGGCTGCCCGACTCGCGAGACGTCGCAAGAAGAGAACCGGGCGACTCGACTTCCGCCGCACTGTTCGTCGTTCCCTCGCCACCGGCGGCGTGCCGGTGGATCCCCAGTTTCGACATCCCCGCCCACACCGCCCTGAGGTTTGGTTGGTGTGCGATATCAGCGGATCCATGGCCACCTTCAGCAGGTTCACCCTTCAGTTCACCCACGCAATGGCCACCCAGTTCTCCAAGCTGCGGTCGTTTGCTTTCGTCGACACGGTTGACGAAGTGACCGATTTCTTTGGCCCGGGAGTCGACTTCGGATCGGCTCTGAAACGGGTGACGACGGAGGCGGAGGTTGTCTGGATGGACGGCCACTCCGACTACGGAAACTCGTTCGAAACCTTCGTCAGCCGATATGGCAGCCAGTTGAGTCCCCGAGCGACCGTCATCATCACTGGTGATGCCAGGAACAATTACCGGCCCCCGCGGGGGAAGATCATTGGCGAGATCGCCAAGTCGGCCCGGGCGGTCGTCTGGCTAAACCCCGAGCCCATGGCCTATTGGGATACCGGGGACTCCGCGATGTCGCATTATTCGACGCACTGCACGTCCGTGCACGAGGTGCGGACCTTGCGACAGCTGGAAGAATTCGTTGAAGGCCTTACTTTGCCCGCCGGAACTTCGGCGTTGAAGGGCTAAACCTCGCGTTGCGAGGTGCCGATGTATCACGAAACCCCCCTGGGGGGCGTATGACGAAGGTGATCTAAGTGGGCTCTCGAATACTTGTGGTTGAAGACTCGGCCGTGATCAGACGGCTGATCGAGGTCTGTCTTCGTGCCGCAGACCTGGAGATAATCACCCGTGATGACGGGAAGAATGGACTCGCCGCCGTCAGTTCAGAATCTCCTGATCTGGTTGTTCTCGACATCGGCCTTCCTGGCATGGATGGTTGGGAGGTCTTGGACCGGATCCGCCACGATGAGACCACGCAAGATGTTCCTGTGGTCGTTCTCACCGCTCACGCGGAGGAGGAATCACGCAGGCGGGCCAGTGAGGGTGGAGCTGACGCTTTCGTCACGAAGCCGTTCCAGCCAAACGACTTCCGGTCGACCGTTCTTTCCCTGCTCGAGTAGGGGGCTTGAAGCGGCGGGCCGGTGGGAGGGGGGATCTGAGGTCCGCGGGCTCAGTGCTTCTCCATGACATCGGCGAGCCGCTCAACGAGGTCGACGACCCTATTGGAGTAGCCCCACTCGTTGTCGTACCACGACATGACCTTCACCAGATTTCCGCCGAGAACCTGGGTGCCCGCAGCATCGAACACCGATGAGTGAGGGTTGCCGATGATGTCCGTAGATACGATCGGGTCCTCGTTGTACTCGAGGATCCCCGCCATCGGTCCGTCGGCGGCGGCTCTGATCGCGGCATTTACCTCATCGACCGTCACGTCCTGGTCCAGCTCGACGACCAGATCAACGGTCGACCCATCCGGCACCGGAACACGCATCGCCATCCCGTCCAGCTTCCCGTCGAGCTCTGGCAGGACCTTGCCCACAGCTTTGGCCGCCCCGGTGGTCGTGGGGATGATGTTCTCGGTGGCGGCCCGGCTTCGCCGCAGGTCCGCGTGGGGCACATCTGCGAGTACCTGGTCGTTGGTGTAGGCGTGGACCGTGGTCATGACCCCTTTTCGGATGCCGAAGGCGTCGTCGAGAACCTTGGCAAGCGGAGCTAGGCAGTTGGTGGTGCACGATGCGTTGCTGACCATGAGGTCATCGACATCCAACTGATCGTCGTTGACACCCAAGACGACGGTCTCGTCGATGTCGTCCTTCGCCGGAACCGTGAGGATCACTCTCTTGGCCCCGGCATTGAGGTGCATCTGCAGAGAAGCACGATCCCGAAACACGCCGGTCGACTCGATGACAATGTCGACATCGAGGTCGGCCCATGGAAGCCGGGAGGGGTCGCGTTCCATCAGCATCCTGGTCTCATGGCCACCGACGCGCATGATTCCGTCGCTGATCACTACCTCATGCTCGAATCGGCCCATCACCGAGTCGTATTCGAGGAGATAACCGAGGATCTCGTCGTCGGATAGATCGTTGATGGCGACAACGTTGATGTCCGAATCTGGTCGGCTCGCGATGATGCGAAAGACTGTCCGGCCAATGCGTCCGAATCCGTTGATCGCAACATTGGTCACTGGGCCCGACCTCCCCCAAGATCAGCGGCCATGCGAGCCGCGACCTCGACGGCGCGATGGCTGTACGCCCAGCCGTTGTTGAACCAAGTAATCGTCTTCACCAGATTTCCGCCGGTAACCATTGTCGCCAGGCTGTCGTAGATCCCGGAGTGTGAGTTGAGCCGCACGTCCGACGAAACAATCGGATCGGAGACGTATTCCATGACGTCCGAGTAGCGGAGCTCTATCGCGGTCGACACGGCCTGGTTCAACTCTTTGACGCTGGTGTCCGATTCGGTCTGGGCCACCATGTCGACTGTAGAACCATCGACGACCGGGACGTTGAGCGCCACCACCGATAGTTTGCCGATCAGCGAGGGGAGGGCCTGAGTGATGATCTCGGTTGAGTTGGTCTCGGCGGGGATGATGTTCTCTCCGGCGGCCCGACTCGTGCGAGGCGATCCCGAGGGCACGTCGGCAAGGCGGCCCGAGTTGGACAGAGCCTTTACCGTTGTCATATAGGCCCGTCGGAGCCCGAATTCCTGATCAATCACTTCCAGCACCGGGGCGATTGCGTTTGAGGTGTTGGAGCCGAGCGCCACAATGTCGGTCTCCGCGGTCAGGATCTCATCGTTCACCCCGCGCAGTAGGAGTGGTATTTCTCCGGGTGTCTCCGGACTCGAGGTGAGAATGGTCTTCTTCGCCCCGGAGGCGAGGTGCCTTTGGAGGATGTCTTTAGATC
>CAXMPS010000193.1:0-1747 GCA_964194995.1 uncultured Gammaproteobacteria bacterium
GGCCGCGCCTGCCTCCTCCATGCGCCCAAGCTGACCGAGCGCGGATGCGTATGGCACCCGCCCAGTCCAGGCCACATTCTTTTGGATGGACTTTCGTCCCCACTCGATCGCGGCCTCATAACCGGGCCTGTTCGCATCGAAGCTCTCAGCGGCGATCTCGCCCTTTGAGAGCGGATCAATGATCGCGACGCTGAAACGATCCCGATCAGGATCTACCCCTATTACATGATCTACAAGTTCCGCCAATATGGACACAGATGCCTCCTGGTTTTGGTGGTGTCAACAGCTGGTGCCGGCCTGGTTGAACCGCCCACGGCAGGACTGTGACGGGTCACCCACCCACAAGTGGGGACAAGCTCCTGATGAGCATCCCCCCTTTGGCCGGTCACCTCGAATAGGAGGTAACCATGTCAGTGATGGAGAAGAAGGAGTTGTCTGGTCGGACGCGGCGGTCGTTCACGGCGGAGTTCAAGGCCGATGCGGTGGCGTTGGTTCTCGATGAGGGCCGCACGATCGCCGACGTTGGCCGGAGTCTTGGGATTGGCGAATCGAACCTGGGCAACTGGGTCCGCCAGGTCCGGATCGATCGGGGTGAGCGTGAGGGCTTGACCACCTCGGAGAGGGCCGAGTTGGCTGAGCTGCGTAAGGAGAACGCCCCGTTGCGGATGGAACGAGATCTGCTCAAACGAGCGACGGCCTTCTGGGTGAAGGAGTCGGGGCAGTGACCCGCTATAGGTGGGTTCTGGCTCGGAAGGCCGAAGGGTTCCCGACCACTGCCGCGTGTGAGGTGGCGGAGGTCTCTCGGCAGGCGTTCTATGACTGGCGCTCGCGCGAGGCTGCGGGCCCGACAGCGAAGGAGCGAGTTGAAGCTGTGCTGGTGCAACAGATGCGGGAGATCGCCGACGAGTTCGACGAGACCTATGGGTCGCCGCGCATGACCATTGAGCTTCAGAACCAGGGCTGGATCGTGAACCGTAAGCGTGTCGAGCGGCTGATGCGGGTTCATGGGTTGGTCGGTGTTCACAAACCAGCCAAGGTCCGCACCACGATCCCCGCTGAGCATTGCCCACCGTTGCCGGACCTGGTTCGACGGAACTTCGAACCGGGAGCACCTGATGTTGCATGGGTTGGCGACATCTCATATATCGGCACCGGGCAAGGTTGGTTGTATCTGGCGACGGTGATCGATCTCGGATCACGGCGCCTATTGGGTTACGCGATGGCTGATCACATGCGCACCGAGCTCGTCATCGACGCGTTGGCGATGGCTGCCGGGGCCCGCGGCGACCAGACCAACGGGATCATCTTTCACAGCGACAGGGGCAGCCAATATCTCGGCGGTGACTACCGTAAAGCCGTCGCTGAGCGTGGCATGGTCCAGTCCGTTGGTCGCACCGGAGTGTGCTGGGACAACAGCGTCGCCGAATCGTTCTTCAGCTCTTTGAAACGAGAGCTCGTGAACCGCTACCGGTTCGAGGACCGCGCCGGCGCCCGCCGAGCGATCTTCGTTTGGATCAACCGCTACAACACCCGAAGGCTGCACTCGAGCCTCGGCTACTGTTCACCCATCGACTGGGAGAACACCCAACCCCAGGCCACTCAGGCCGCGTAACCAACGTGACCGGCTAACAGGGGGAAGCTCAGAGCGACAATCGTGGCCGCAACACCAAAGCAAGTAGGCGCAGCAGCCGCACTCGTGGAAGCCACAGCAACAGAAAGCCCTGCCACCATCGCCAACACCACCGTC
>CAXMPS010000194.1:0-2552 GCA_964194995.1 uncultured Gammaproteobacteria bacterium
GTTCCTCTATTAGACGTGGCTCGACACCTTGATGAGCAGGGGATATGGGCCGTATTCGTATGGCCGAAAGTCCCACCGAGTGGTGGGGGGCGCAACCCATCGTGGCTCTGCGTGGAGATAGCAGGACGAGAGGAAGTCGATTCGAAGGCAAAGAGCCTTCCCCGGAAACTCCGCCCATAACCGGTACTAGGTGAGGGTCGAGGGCGCCCACATGTGCCGTTATGTGCGGCCATTCTCGGTCGGAACGTGAGTTTCCGCGTGGAGAATCCACAAGCGGTCTCCGAGATGCAAGAGTCGCTTCAGGCCGAGCTAGGGCGTCGCTGGCGGCAACGCCGCGGCTGAACTACTCGCCTTCCTTCTGGGAGCCCACGAGGTTCACTCCAACCACCGCGGCGAACCCCACGGGGATGAATAACAAAATGCCAACCAGAGACCCAGGGGAATCGATGAGAAGCTTGAAGGCCCAGTAGAACCCTCCGATGGCGACCATTAGTGGCATCCATCCAGCAATTCGCTCCATGAGCCAAAGACTATCGGACGATCCAATCCAGTCGTCGCAGCCGCCCATAAGTGCCGTTGTGGAGGTCTTCTGTGTGCCCTCCGGGAGGCTCCACTCTCTGTCGGGTGCGCGACATTGTCCGGCACGTGTCCACTCCAATCCTGTTGCACAAGACATGACCGAAAGGAGGACACAATGACAAACGCTGCTGATGCCCGGCTAAAGCCGGCAGCAGACGCCGATTATCGGGCTCCGTCACGGTATCGGAGCCGTGGTCTCGTGCTCGCATTGATCGGACTGGTGGTCGCCACCGTTGCTTTTGTTGGGAATCTGGTCGCCGTTGGACAAACGGGTACCGATCAAGCCTCGACGTTGGCGTGGACATTTGGTGTCACGACCACGGGATTCGCCCTGATCAAGACCGCCATCGCGGTGGTCCTTTGGGGAATTCTCATGAAACTGTGGCTGAGGGCCGACTCGATCAAGCTTGCTTTACCCAAGCTGGTTGGGACACCCGGCGCCGACAAGGCCGCCCTCGGCGACGTGGACACCCCCTATGGCAAGGTGACCGTGACCGAAAAGGCACCTGGTCCGCTCCCCATCCACAAGATGGCGAAGAAGATGTTCCGACCGATGCTGGCCATGGGTCTCATGGCTGTGATGGTCGGGCTCATCGTCTCGTTCGTGTGGGCCGGTTCGGCTCCCAACACCGCCGCCTCAGCGTGGACACAGGGTCTTCAGTTCCTCGGAGAGGGCATGTTGCTCAGCGGCATCGCCTTTCTGCTCGGGACGATCCTCTGGGCAATTCGCACCGCCGGTGGTGATGTTCAGGAAGGCCTCAGAATCAAGGTGTACACCCCAAAGATGCCAGGGACCGCGAAGGCCTTTGTGGCCTTGATGATGCTTGGACTGACGGCCGCGGTCGTCCAGTTCATTGGATATGTTGCGGTCGCCGGTAGTTCCGATCCGGCATCGGCCTTCGCATGGCTCGGACCACTACGCGAGTTCGCCCTCGGGTTGATCCTCGCCGGAATCGCTCTGGCACTGGTGGCCATCGGAAACGTTCTCGCATTCCAGTTCCACAGGGTCCAACAGTTGATCCGTACCGGTGAAAGGAGTTCATAATGGCCACTCGAACCAACAGCAGCGCTGATTTCGCCATCGATGTCAGCGACAAAGGACTCGGCTACAACAAGCCGCAGCAGATGGGAAGGAAGCTATGGGCACCCATGTGGATCATGGCGATCATGGCGTTCCCCGCTGCTCTCTTTCTCGGCATCGTCCGATCCAACGCAATAGCGAGCGGAGAGTCTGAGACGACGATCGCTGCCCTCGGGCATGTGACAACCGGAATCATGTTCATCGGATTCGCTGCGGTGTTCACCGCGGTCTCCTTCGCCATCGCCCGGATCCTCGGTGAACTCCGAAAGGGAGGCGGCGAGGTTCAGGAGCTGGTTAGCTCAGAAGTTCGCACGCTGAAAATGCCACCAACCGCCAAGATCTTCATCTTGGGCATGGCAATGGGAATGATGACTCTGCTCATCGCCTCGATCATCCACCTGGTGGTAGCAGCCCAGGTGTCCTCGGGATCTCTCAGCCTCGCCGGTGCCGAAACCGCAGCCATCAACCTGGAGGCGGTACGTCGACTTGGCGTCGCCGTGTATCTGGGAGCGATCACCTTCGGGCTTGCCACGATCACTAGGGTGCTCCGTTTCCAGGCGATTCGGATTCGGGAGCTGGCCTCGTAAAGCATTTGCCCAACGAGAGGTGTCAAGTCTCGGTACCCGGGCGGCACTTTGGCTTCGGCATTTACATGACACTGAGGCTCGGCCTCGGTTTCATCCTCGGTGAGATGGGTCGCTACGTCAAAGAGACGCTACCGACCGGTACCTGCGCTGACACGATCCCCAAAACAGACCGCCCATAACCGGCATTATGTGCGGTTCGTGACATCCGACTAGGCGTACATAAGTGCCGTTATGTGCGGGGCAATCGCAATCTCGGAGGGTGTAGGTTTGACCGGCGCTGGCACCTCTTGGGAGACGGAGGATGA
>CAXMPS010000195.1:0-1368 GCA_964194995.1 uncultured Gammaproteobacteria bacterium
CCGGCCCAAGCCGGTAAGTGCCGAGATGGGGGGGAAAAACCCGGTCGTGATTACCAGAAGCGCCGATCTCGATCAAGCAGCCGAAGGGGTGGTTCGGGGAGCCTTCGGGCTGAGTGGTCAGAAGTGTTCTGCGACCTCTCGTGTGTATGTGGAGGACCCGGTCTACGACGAGTTCATCTCAAAGCTCATCGCACGCACCGGCGACATCACAATTGGCGACCCCCTCGAGAACGGTGTCTTCGTCGGACCGGTCATAGACGCCGACGCTGTCGAACGCTTCGAGAAGGCAGTGGCAGAGGTTCGAAAGAAGGACGGAGACGTGTTGATCGGCGGAAAGGTCCTATCCGACGGGGATCTGGCAAGCGGCAACTACGTGGAGCCGACCGTGGTGACGGCGCCACTTGACTCGTGGGTGTGGTCAACGGAGTTGTTTGTCCCGTTGGTGTCGGTGGCCAAGATCTCGGGATTGGAGGAGGGCCTCGCCCTCTCCAACGACACCGAATTTGGCCTCACTGCCGGCCTCTTCTCCAACGACGACGAGGAGATCGAGCGTTGGTTCGCAGGGATCGAAGCGGGTGTCACCTATGTCAACAGGGCGGCTGGCGCGACAACCGGAGCGTGGCCCGACATCCAGTCTTTCGGTGGTTGGAAGGGTTCGGGCACCTCAGGCGCCGGTGGTGGCGGCCCCTGGTATCTCCGCCAGTTTCTCAGGGAGCAATCACGGACCCTGATCAGGTAGCGGCCACTCGATCAATCGGATTCGAGGCTGATCCGGAGACCATCCGGATCGTGAATCTCTAGACCTTCCGACGTCGCGGCCGATGTGACCCCCGCGCTGGCGAAGTGATCTTTCCACTGTTCAAGGTTCTCAACGTTGAACACAAGGGTGTCGGGCCGGGCAGTTCCACCCTCAACCAGCTCGATCTGCTGTCCGGGAGCCGCTTGTACGACCGCCGCTACCACACCCTGTGACGGCGAACGGAGCTGGTCGAATCCGAGCAGGTCGATGTAGAAATCCAAGGAGTCGGGCAGCGAGGTCACCGCTACGGATGTCCTGGTTGAGTTGATCCCACCTGGTGCACGACTTGGGCCGCCACCGGCGAGAACCTCCTTGGCCTCTTCAACCGTGAACCGACCCGCGGTCACTTCACGGCCCACTATCACGCCGGCAATCTGGCGACCGGAAGACTCGAGTTGGGTCAGTTTGCGAAGATCATCAAGGTCACGCACCCCACCCGAGGCAATGACAGGATCCTCGACCGTGCCGAGAGACTCGGCGAGGATCTCGAGATTGGGAGGATCCTCCAACGCGTCGCGCCCTGCCTCGGAGACGAGAAAGGCCACGACTCCGGCGGAAGACATCTCAAT
>CAXMPS010000196.1:0-1417 GCA_964194995.1 uncultured Gammaproteobacteria bacterium
ATGACCCGTTCCTCCCCAACCGACGAGCAATCGACCGGGTCGGCTCACCCGTCTTCCGTCGCTCCCACACCTCGGCGATCTCCGCCTCAGTAAACCTCTTCGACACCGCACACCTCCTGACGAGACATCACAACTCTCGCCGACGGTGTGTTGCGTTCACGCCTTGAGGCGGCAGCACATATGCGCTAGCTGAAAGATTTCACAAGGGAGCGCATATTGCCGGTTATGCGCTACCCAGAAGCGGCGCTGACCCTCCACACTGTGGTTAGTTGATCGAAGCCTTTGAGCGATACCTCGCCCACTTGTTCGAAGCTGTAACCCTTGCCAAGGGCGAGTTGGCGGACACTGTCAGCGACCATGATTTCTCCTGCGGTGCCGAGGTCGGCGACTCTGCTGGCTTGGGCTACGACCGCTCCGTGAATGTCGCCGTCTTCCTGGATGGGTTCGCCCGCGGCCATCCCGACACGTATCTGCACAGGGTCCGACTCGATCCGGTGTTGGAGGGCGACGGCGAAGGCGAGAGCATTCGAGTTGGAACCGAACGAGATCAAGGAACCGTCCCCCAGGTGTTTGACAACTCTTCCTCTGTGCTCCGCGGCGGCCTCAACCACGAGTCGCTCCACGGCACGCATCACCGATCGCCCCTGCTCGTCACCCACCCGCTCCATGAACTCAGTTGACCCGACGACATCAGTGAACACCACCGTTTTGAAATCCGACATGTCGTCATCGCCATCGGTCTCGGTCTCTGTGCCGAGCAGGTTGGCGATGGCGTCAAGGACCACCGACCGGTCAGCGACATAGGGCGCAAACGTTCCATCGACGATCCGCATTTGCGACCTCGGGATACCCGCAGCGAGCTTCCGAGAATCCGCAACGAAGTCGAACTTCGGGTTTCGGGTAGTGAGGATCAATGTGGGCGTTTCGACCGCTCCAAGCAGCGAACTCGCATCCCACTCCCCCATGGCGAGGACGGCAGCCGTCAGGCTCTCACCCAACGGGCTGTTCGCTCGAGCGAGGGCTTCCCAATCCTCCAACTCATCCCTTGGTGCCGACGCTTCGAACATCGCGAATGGCACCCGGACACCAGAGCTCTTCTCGATCTCGGACATAGCTGCCTGGCCTTGAATGGGAGCATCGAGATGGCTGGACGCGACCTTGGCCACCGCTTCGCAAAGGATGAGGCCGATCAGCATCTCCGGATGGCGGACGGCAAAATCGATCGCAACCGGGCCTTGTGACATCACCGCCATGAGAGCAAAACGTTCCACCCCACATGCCTCGGCAACTGCCGAAATGTCGAGACCAGCCTCTTCAGTTGACAATCCGAGCTGCGCGCCCGAGTCGGACACGCCCCGCTCGTGGAACCCCTTATCGGACAGTCCGAATCCTCGCGGGTCGAATCTGATGACTCTGT
>CAXMPS010000197.1:0-2966 GCA_964194995.1 uncultured Gammaproteobacteria bacterium
ACCGACCGGTTTCGACCTCGCGCGCGTTGGTGCAGTGATGCGGATAAACGGTCAGGTCGTCGGCACAGCAGCGGGTGCTGCCGCCCTAGACGATCCTTCCGAGGCGGTGGCGTGGATGGCACGGTCGGCTCGAACCCGCGGTCTTCGGTCGGGCGATCTCGTCATCTCCGGAGGACTGACGGCCCCGGTCGACCTCGATGTGGGCATGGTTGTGAGTGTCGAGATTGATCGGATTGGCAAAGCACATTTCAGGGTTATCTAGGAGGAAGCATGGCATTGGTTCATATCGATCTCATGGAGGGAAGGTCAGAAAAAACAATCCAGGACATGGTCACGGCCGTCTCCGAGGCCATCTCGTCGAGTCTCGGTTCGCCGATCGCCAGCATCCGGGTGATTGTCAACGAAATGAAACCCCACCAATACGGAGTCGGCGGCAAGCCATGGCCGGTGGTTGTTGAAGAACGTCGCAAGGAAAGGGAAAGCGAAACATGAGAGATGTGAGGCATTTCATCGGAGGCGATTTCGTCGAATCGGCGGACGGGTCGACCTTTGAATCGATCTCTCCGATCGACAACACTCCGATCGCCACCGTTGCCGAAGGCGGCTCGGCCGAAGTCGACCTCGCGGTGTCTGCGGCTCGCCAGGCCTTCACCGAATGGTCCTCGTGGTCAGCCGAGGAACGGGCCGCTGTCCTGCATCGTGTCGCCGACGGCATCGAGGACCGACTCGACGAGCTGGCCGAATGGGAGACCCGTGACATGGGCAAATCCATCACCGCGGCCAGGACGAAGGACATGCCCCGATCAGCGCACAACTTCAGGTTCTTTGCTGACTACGCAGCAAACGCTGGGACTGAAGCCTGGGATCAGCCCTCCAAGAATGTCTTCACGTTCGAGTTGAGAGAGCCGCTCGGCGTGGTGGGTTCGATCTCGCCGTGGAACTTCCCTCTCATGCTGCTCACGTGGAAGGTTGCTCCTGCTCTCGCCTTCGGCTGCACCGTGATTGCCAAACCGGCCGAGCAGTCGCCCATCACGGCTTCGATCCTTGCCGAAATCGTCAAGGACGCCGGAGTCCCCGATGGTGTGTTCAATGTCGTCAATGGCTTCGGCCCGGATAGCGCGGGTGAGGCGCTGACAACCCATCCCGACGTGGACGCGATCACATTCACCGGGGAGTCAAACACCGGGCGGGCGATCATGAGCGCCGCCTCGCAAACCATGAAGAAGCTCTCGTTTGAGATGGGCGGAAAGTCGCCAAACATCGTGATGGCGGATGCTGATCTCGATGATGCGGTGGATGGCTCACTCAAGGGGATTTTCACCAACCAAGGTGAAGTATGCCTGGCCGGGTCCAGGATTCTCGTGCAGAGGCCGATCTACGACGAGTTTCTGGCTCGGCTGGTGGAAGGTGCCGAGCAGTGGACCCTGGGCAATCCCTTGGAGGAGTCGACGGAGATGGGACCACTCGTTTCCGAGGAGCACCTCGAGAAAGTCCTCTCGTACATCGAGCTGGCCCAGGACGAAGGCGCCAAGCTGATGACCGGTGGCTATCGCGTGACTGACGGTGAATTCGCCGCCGGGAACTACGTAGCCCCGACGATTTTCGCCGACGCAGACAATTCGATGCAGGTTTGCCAGGACGAGATCTTTGGGCCTGTCGAGATGGTGATGCCTTTCGAGACTGTCGAAGAGGCCATCGACCTCGCCAACGAATCTCGGTACGGGCTCTCCGGCATGGTGTGGACGACCAACCTGAACACAGCCCATCGCGTGGCGCGGGAGGTGAAAGCCGGGACAATGTGGGTGAACTGCTTCTTCGTGCGCGACCTCCGGGCACCGTTCGGCGGGTACAAGGCTTCAGGTCTGGGTCGCGAGGGTGGCGCATATTCTTACGAGTTCTTCACGGAGGCCAAGGCCGTCGTCATGAAGGTCTGAGGAGCCCCTTCGGTGAGGGTCTCCGCTGGTCGTGTCGAATCCCTATCACCCGGTGACCGCACAACCGTCACTTCGGGCGACCGCAGAATCGTGGTGTTCAACATCGACGGGGAGTTATACGCCATCGACGGTTCCTGTGCCCACCGTGGCGGGCCCCTCGAGGACGGTGTGGTCCGCGACGGTGTAGTCACGTGCCCATGGCATCTCCACCGTTACGACATCAGAACCGGTGAGAGAACCGACGTCCCCGAAATCCGCCAGGCCGTCTACCCGGTCTCGATCGAAGATGGAGTGGTCGTGATCGAGTTGCCGGAGCAAGCGCCACCACAGTCGATGAGGGATCGCCTGCTCGAGCATGCCAGGGAATGGGACCGGGACGCGTGAGCGAACTGCCGCACGTCGTGTGGGACATGGGCGGGATCCTCTAGCGCTACTTCACCGAACTGATGGTCGATGTTGCGCAGGAGCGTGGATGGCCCGTCGATCGGATCCCACTTGGGCCAACCGGACGACTTCCCGACCCGGACTACCAGCGCATGCTGGATGGTGACCTGGACGAGCCCGACTATCTGGTAGTCATCCGGGGCCGCCTCGTTGCCGAGGGGATCGACTTTGATCCGCCGACTGAGCTGGATTGGCTCGGCCAGACCCGACCGGAGACATGGTCGGCGATCGAGCGAATCTCCGAGAAAGGTCACCGCCAGGCTCTTCTGACCAACGATGCCTCAAAGTGGCTGGGTGACGACTGGTGGGAGACCTGGCCAGAAAGAAAATGGTTCGAGGCGATTGTTGACGTGATGACTGTTGGTCATCGCAAACCGGCGCCAGAGCCCTATCTAGCGGTCGCCGATGCATTGGGGGTTCCACCAGCCGAGTGCCTTTTCGTTGACGACCTCCTCGTCAACTGCCGGGGTGCCGAGGTCGTCGGAATGAGAAGTCACCTTTTCGACATCGCCGACCCGCAGGGATCGATTGACCGGCTGATGGAGTCGCTGCAATAGGCCCTCGTCAGGTTCGGGACCCCACTCTCAC
>CAXMPS010000198.1:0-2084 GCA_964194995.1 uncultured Gammaproteobacteria bacterium
GATCTCCGGGAATCTGGCGACCAGTTGCTGAACCGTCATGGTGATTCCTCCGAAGCCAAAGACAGTTTACTACGGGACTTCCAGGTTGGCCGAAGGGCTGCTTTGGAAACTGGCACCAACCGGTACCCGTAGTGCGCCGAAACTCGATCGTCGAATTCCTTACGTGAAGCCGCGTGACTTTGGGACGTCGATACTCGACTATGGCCGGAAGCGAACGCGAGCAACATCCAATCAACTCCTGAAGTCGCTGGCCATTGCTGCGATCCAAAACCAATGGTGCCGGAGCCGGATTACTTGTCACCGTCGGAGGATGGTTCGCCTGCACCACCCTCGAGATCCGCGAACGGGAAGTAGTCGAGCACGTCGTACTCCCAGACGTTGGTCGGGAAGATCACTACCAGTTCGGCCACCTCATCATCCAGATTCTGGAACGAATGCGGGACCATCGGGGGGATATTGACGACGTAAGGCCCCTGCAGCTCGAAGACCTCGTCGCCCAAGGCGTAGCGGATCCTCTGATTTTCGGTGAGGACGTGAGACTCCTCGCCCAGGTGAGTATGCATCGGTGGCGCCCCGCCCGGCGCTGTATAGGTAATCCCGATGGTCAGGTTCTGGTAACCATGACGCTGGCCTTCCATCACGTGGACATACTCTCCCGGTCCTGGATTGATGACCACGAGATCGTCCTTCGACAGAGCGAAGTCTCTGATCTCCGTCATGGCCGGAGGCTCGAAGGTCCCGGGGATGCTGCGCGTCTCGAGCACACCGTGAGGGTGATGCTGAGCATGCAACGCCTTCCTCGCCCCGTCGACGTCGGCGATGACCTCTCCATGTTCGACGCGCCCCTTACCGGGATCTCCTCCCCGGTAGGTGACTTTCGGCTCCGGCGGCAATTCGGGTTTGCTCTCCGAAGGTTGAGCCGTTTCTGGGGCGGGTGCACAGGCTACGCACGCTAGGAGTGCGACGACTGCCATCAGAGTCAGAACTCGTTCCTGTTGTATGCTCAACTTCTCCCATCCATCGCGTCCGTGGTCGGCCTGACCCGACACGCGACGGCGCGAACGCCAGCGTGTGGAGTTCTCCGAGAGTTTATCCGAGGACTGACTCTAGGGACACGTCAACGTAACGACCTTCGTTGGTTCCTCCTGAATGGCTGACGGCCCAATGGTGCCGGAGGCAGGACTCGAACCTGCACTCCCTTGCGGGAAGAGGATTTTAAGTCCCCTGTACTACGCTACCGAGTTGAGCGGCCAGGATTCTCGGGACTTCCGGCTCTCCCGATGTTTCGTTCAGCGTCACGTCTGGGGAGCCAGACCATACGCTGTGCGAAACATTGGTTCTCTGGTTAACAGGCGGGGCGCGGAATTCCCGTCGAATCCGGAATCTGCCCCTCGTCTCTGAAATCTCTCCCCGCACGCCTTGATCCAAATTTGGCTCTCTTGCTCTCTCCGGTCCCAGAGATCCGGAGTCGGCTGTACCGCCTCCCCCCTCTCTTGGGTGAGGCGGGCAGTCCTTGATTAAGAGTTCGGATGGCTGGAGGCGATGAAGCTCGACGACACGCCCTGCCCGTAAACAGCTGGTGTATGTTCGTCACGAGGGCACAACGTGCACGATCGACAAGCAAGACAGACGCTCGAATCCCGGGTCGCGGCCGTCCTCGGGATCTGGCTTCTTCTCGCCCTTGTCCAGAGTTGCGTTGCGGATCGCCCTCTGGTCGAGCGTTTCGAGCGGGGTGACTGGCAGCCGGACTCGTTTCGGATTGCCTCGCTGGGTGGCCAGTTTGCAGCACCCAGGGTCGCCTTCGTGCTGAGGCTCGAGGGACAGGCGGGCCGCCGCTTGACCGTCGAGGGGACCGTCGAGATCGACCCGCAGGCGAGCCTCGTCGGCGGGCGCTGGGTCGAAGACGGCGGGTCGAGCGTCCGATCGGGCGTCCTGTCGTCCGCGACCATCGACTATTTCGGAGGCCAAGGCGATCGGCCGTCGATCGGCGGACAGTTCACACTCTCCAACGAGCAAGCCCCGGTCTATCGGATCAACCTGCCGCGGACCCGTTTGAGCGCCGAGCGTTAGCCCCTTCGTGTCTG
>CAXMPS010000199.1:0-4222 GCA_964194995.1 uncultured Gammaproteobacteria bacterium
ACTACGGGATGTCCAGGAAGCAGCCTCCCACGCCGACCCCAGGACCACGATGCGATACGACCGGGCCCGCCGCTCCCTCGACCGGCACGCCACCTACATCGTCGCCACCTTCGTTGCAGGAGCTAGCCGATGAGATACAGGTAGCGCATATGTGCCGATATGGGCGGGGTGCCGTTATTTGCGGGTGAGTGAGTGCGGTTTGCCGTGATTATGAGCCGGTGAGGTGAGGCTTCAGCCTGCACCCCTGGGTACAGGACTCGGCTTGTGCCAATCGGCCGTTGGCAGCCAGCCAGTACCTCACCCCGATCAGTCTTCGGCCGTCGTAGTCCACACTGCCGCGTCCGTGTCGGCGACTCCCACCGCCACCAGGCCGGGGCCCCCGACGATCACGCTGCTCATCCCCAGTTGAGCCCCGCCGAAGACCGCCTCGCTGTAGGGGACCCGCGACCATGTGATGCCATCGACCGAAGTCCACACCGCTGCATCGCCGCCATCTGGAGATCCGTAAGCGCCAACTGCGACCAAGCCCGGTCCCCCAACGGTCACGCTCGACATCCCAGCTCCGCCGCCGAAGACCGCCTCGTTGTAGGGGACCCGGGACCAGCTGATCCCGTCAACAGAAGTCCACACCACCCCATTCTCACTGTCGGGGTGCCCGGCGTCTCCCACTGCTACCAGGCCGGGGCCTCCGACGGTCACGCTGCTCATCCCCAGCCCGACCGCTCCGTCGAAGCAACTCCCTGAAGGGGGAGAACATGACGCGCTCTGCAACGCCTTGTCGTGAGACACCCGGGACCAGGTGATCCCATCGGGAGAGGTCCACACTGCCGCATGCGGCCAGTCCCATCCGACTGCCACCAGCCCGGGGCCTCCGGCGGTCACGCTCCTCATTCCCACGTGAGCGCCATCGACACCAACTCGATACGCCGGCCCGCCGAAGATCGCCTCGTTGTGGGGGACCCGGGACCAGTCGATCCCATCGGGAGAGGTCCACACCACCGCATTGCTGCTCTCGCTTTGGGCGCCCCCGTCGCTTCCGACTGCCACCAAACCGGGGCCTCCCACGGTCACGCTCCTCATCGTCGCTCCGCCGAAGACCGCCTCGTCGTGAAACACCCGGGTCCAGCTAACCCCATCGGGAGAGGTCCACACCACCGCGTCGCCATCGTCATCTCCTCCGACCGCCACGAGGCCGGGGCCTCCACCGGTCACGCTCGACATCTCAGCTCCGCCGCCGAAGACCGCCTCGTTGTAGGGGACCCGGGACCAGGTGGTCCCGTCGGGAGAGGTCCACACCGCCGATCCGACCGCCACCAGGCCGGGACCTCCGACAGTCACGCCGAACATTTTCTGTTCACCATCTCCGCCGAAAACTGTTTCATCTTGCGGGACCCGAGACCAGCTAGACGAAGTAAGGAGGCCGGGAGGAGGCGTGGTCGCTGCAACAGGCGCGTCAGCCGGAACCGTCGTCAAGGAAACGGCACCGTCATTGCGCGGCAACGCCAGTAGCGAGATTCCTCCAACGACGACCACGACCGTCACGAACCCGACCGCAATCGCAGATACCGGAGACCGACGTTGTCGAGGAACCGCCGCGATGGCGGCCTGCATCGCGAGCTGATCAAGTTCCATCGGTTGGGGAGCCTCGGCAATCATCGATCCGAGTGCGGACCTGATCTCTTCGTCTAATCGGTTAGTCATACAGCGCCTTCCTCAAATGGTCTCGAGCCCTGGCGAGATGTCGACGAACAGACCCGGCGGAGATCCCCAGGTAGTCGGCGGCCATCTGATCGGTCATGTCTTCCCAATAAGTGAGATAAACGACTGCCCGCTGACGCACGCTCAGTCTGTCGACCGCCTGCTGCACCTCCGGACGAAGTTCTGGGAGATAGACCACGATCGGTTCGCTCATGCGAACCTCCCGATTGCGGCGTCGTGACTCACTCCGATACAAATTTCGAGCCTCGTTAGCGACCGCCTTATAGAGGTAGCTGCGGTGGTTTCGAACTTGACGCCAGCCCGGACTCCCCAGGGATCTGAGAACAGCAGACGACACCACGTCCTGCGCGTCGCCAGGTCCGACAAGAACGGTCGCGAACTGAACTAACTCGACCGCATGTTCACTGTAGATCTCAGCATCAGAGCGTTTTCTAAAATCAATCGCCAAGGCTGCTCCGTCGTCTTCCACCCATTAGACACCACGGCACCGCATTCTGACTGACAGCCGATTCCAAGCCGGTCGATAAGCGGCATTGTGGGATCTGATCGCTATCGCTCAGATCTGATGATCGGTGCCGGAGCTGTACCCGGTCCTGCCTCTGGACGCCGGGACGCAGGTAGCGCATATGTGCCGATATGGGCGGGTGGGTGTGGCGTTGTCTTTGGCATGGTTCTGTTTCTGTTCCTGGTCGGTTAGGAGGAGTCGGGTGTATGGGGTGGCTACGCTCGGTGAGCGGATGGGATTGTTGATCATTCTCGGCTTGGGGACGGTGGGAGTCTTCTTGCTGCGGAAGCATCAGGCGTCGCGGTTGCAATCCTGGGAGAGGGCGGCTGAAGAGTTGGGCTTGTCGGTGTCGGCGGGGTCGATGTTTGGTGGTGGCCGGATGACGGGGGTGGTCGCGGGGTTCCCGGTTGAGGTCGAGTTTGGCTCTGATGCGTCAACGACGGGGCAACTGGCCGCCACCGTGGCGCTTGGTGTCCTGTTTCGTAGCCGGGCTAGTTCGGTCCGTACCTGGACCCGTTATCGGGTCGGCTATGCGGATCTGGATCTAGGGCTGCGGTTGAGCCGCCAGACAATGTTCACCTCTATTGGGAAGCTGTTTGGTAGTCGGGATGCCGAGATCGGCGATCAGGCGTTCGATCGTACTTTTCGTGTCGAAACCGACCTGCCGTCGAAAGCGAAGCCGTTCTTCACGGCGACTCGGCGGGATTCCCTGCTGCGCCTACTGGCTACCTATCCCGGTGTTGAGGTGTTCGACACCGAGATGGTCTTGGAGCGAGACGGCTGGGAACGCGACGCGCTGACCATCGTGTCGGTGGTGCGCCGCATGGTCGCGGCAGCAAAGACATTGGCTGGAGTCGCCGACAGCGAACCGATCGACGACGCCATTGGGCTGCGGTTGGGCGGCGACGCTGCAGATGCCGCCGAGGTTCTGGCCGGTATCAGCGCGGATCACCCCGATGACTTGGATTTGCAGATTCTCGAAGTCGATGCTCTGGTCGCTGCGGGAGCACGTGACCGAGCAGCCATCGTTATCGAGGACCTCGAAGCCGTCCTACCCAAAGATCCGGAGGTCACTGGGTGGAAGCGGCGTACCGGTGGTGATGCCGTATCGGTATCGGAGGCAGGCGAGATCGACACCGACCCCGTTACTGAGGCACAGCGACTCTTCGGTGAAGCAAGACTGAGTTTCGAGACCGACGCCATCTTCGAAAAGGAATTTTATGGACGACCGATACGGTGGTCAGGCACCGTCAGACGCGTCACTCGACGCCATTCCGACCGCGACTTCGCAGGTCCCCCAATCACCAAAGCGGTCATCGGAGTCGCCAGCATCAGCAACGACCTCTATGGCAACGTCGAGGTAGACGCCGTCGTCTCCCTCCCACCCGAAACCGCCGACAGACTCAAAAGAGGCGACGAGGTGACCTTCACCGGGCAACTCGACAAGGTCGACAGCCTCACCCGCAACATCTACATAACCAACGGCAACCTCACATCAACTACCCCCGCCTGACATCCAGCTAGCGCATATGTGCCGATATGGGCGCCTGGCTGAGTAGAGGTCGTTACTCGCCGAATAGTGAGGGCCCAGTATCTTTGGAGACGCCTGCGGATAACCGGTCGGCACGTGGAGACGGATATCACCGAACCCAGCGTGGACCGGGTTGGGGTAGTAGGCATATGCTGATGGAGAGGAGCGGGCATGAACAGCAAAATGGAAGTTGCAGAAGCGTATGCCGCAGCGCTCGCGCCGGATGCAGGTGGCGACATCGATGCGTTCGCAAACCTGCTCTCAGATGACTTTCAGAATCTTGATCAGGATGGGAATGTTGCGTTCAACAAGGATGGCTTTCTAGGCCTGCTACGGGTGCTCAGCGCCGCATTCTCTCACATTGGTTTTGTGGTAACCGAGTTGTACGAAGAGGGCGACTTCATTGTCATAAGCGGGCACAATGAAGGGGTGCATACAGCCGATTTGGACCTGTCGGGCCTGGGCCT
>CAXMPS010000200.1:0-3770 GCA_964194995.1 uncultured Gammaproteobacteria bacterium
GATCGTGTCGTCGATCATGAAGACCGATTGGGGCACCATGCCGATCGTGTTGAGCCAGCCCGGTAGGCGCGCTTGGATCGGATCACCGTCGACGAGCACCTCACCCGACGTCGGTGCGAGCAGACCAAGGATGATGTCGAGGAGCGTTGTCTTGCCAGACCCAGTCTGGCCGGCGATCCCGAGCATCTCGCCCCTCTCGATCACCAGATCGACGTTCCGGAGGGCGGGCGTCCCGGCTCTTTCGTAGGTGAAATGCACGTCGCGCAGTTCGATTGCCGATTCGAGCGGTCCGCGACGGTCCTCGACAGCCGAATCCTCTGCGCTGGCTCGGACGAGATCGAGATCGTCGCGAACGTTGTCCAATGCGCCCGAGCCAAACCTGATCTTGTTGATGTTGGCCGTTATCCGGTTGACGATCGGCAGCATGCGCAATGCGGCGTACGCGAAGAGCCCCAACACTGCGACCGATCCGGTTCCAGTCAGAGGGCCGATCGTTGTAGCAACGAGCAGTGCCACGATGAGGAGGATCACCAACGTCTCTACGGCAACGCGTGGAGCGTGGGTGAGCAGGGCCTCGCGGTAGTGGATGCGGGCCACGCGACCCCTTGAGCGATCGAACTCTGCGGCGAAGAACTCACTGGTGTGACTGACTTTGATCTCTCGTATGCCATGAAGGCTGTGTTGAAGGGAACGGAGCGAGACGGCGTCCTCTACCTCTAGCCGTCTACCGAGGCGTTGCAGCTTCGGTCGTACCCACCGCAACAGGACATAGACCGCCGGCACCATGACCGCGAACGCCAGCGCGGTCGCCCATGGCGCCGCCAGAACGAGAACAATGAGAAAACCCGCTGAGACCATGCTGTCTGAAGCCAGCTTTACAAACGGTGTTAGGAAGCCCATCTGAACCTGGCGCACCGACGTGAAGGCAGTCCGAATCAGTTCTGCGCTGTTGCGCCGAAGGAAGAATGGATAAGGCAACGACAGGTAGCCACGGAACAGGCGAACCGAGATTCGCCTGGCTGTTTCGTAGATGACCCGAGCCTGGTAGTAGGTCTGGCCGAGTACGACCACGCCTCGGAACACGTAGAACAGGGCCGCGAACGCGGCCACGAGCAAGACCTCTCGATTGGCATCGCCTCCTCCAACCCGCTCGACGAACTCACCAACGACCGGCAAGCTCGTGGGATCGACGGCGGTCGCGAACATCCCCACGATCGCGAAGACAAGGGCGGCACCGAGCATCTCAACGACTGCCGCGAAGAGCGAAAGAGCAAGGGTGAGGACCCACGCCCTCCGCTTTCCCGGCTCTACGAGGTCGAGAAATGCGCGTCCGCTCTCTCGGAACCCGGTCCGCGAGGACGCTCCCTTGGCGTTTGTCCGGTCGTCGGCCACGGTACCGTCCCTCGGCTCGGCTGGTATCTCGCGTTGAGGCTGCTGGCGCCAGTGCCTTGTCACACGACGAGGACCCCTACCGTCGCCAGCGGCAACCCGGCAAGCGAAAGTCTACCAACCACCCCACGGCATACCTTCTATCTACGCACTCCAGAGGCCAGGGAACCGCGTGAGAGCCGGTGCGTCGATTTAGTCAGAAGTCTCCGGCAACCGGCAGCCAGCTCTTCCTGCCAAAGAGGAATTCTGAGTCAGCCGCGCCTTGGGTGAGGGTGTGACGGAAGAAGACCACAGTGTTCGAAGGTCGGAAGACAGCCGGGCTGTCCTTGCCGTCGGACTTGCCCCAATCGCCAGCAACGAAGCGATCTCCGGGGTTCCCGAAGATGATTTGCCCGTCGGCCGCACCGGTGGTCAGCGTGTTCCTCCAGTAGAAGAGACCGGTTGACTCACGATGCAAGCCAACCTCGTCGACTCCGTCGCCGTCCCAGTCACCGACGACGGGCTTGTCTCCGGGGTTACCGAATACGAATCGGAACTCGGCGGCTCCGAGACCTCCTCCGTTTTTCCCGAGGGCGTTGACGACGAAGAACTCCTGCGTCGACGGGCGGTAGATGCTGACGGTATCGCAACCGTTGCCGTTGAAGTCGCCAGCCAAAGGGACGTCAGAGGGGTTGCCGAAGAAGAACTGGCGATCGGCGTTCCCCTGGCTGTTGGAGTTTCTCAGGTAGGCAAAGGCGTCCGATCGGCGAAACAGCCCTGGGGTGTCATCCCCGTCACAATCCCAATCGCCCACGAACGGAATGTCTCGTGGATTCCCGTAGAAGAACGTTGTCACCGATCCGTTTGAGCTGCGGAGATACCACTTACCCCGGGTCGGGTCCACGAACCCGATTGGATGACCTGGAGTGTTTGAGAATGCGAAGCCTCGCGTCTCGCCGTTGATGGTGACTTGTGTGCCGGGCTCGGCTGATTTGACGGTGACGTTGTTGAAGGAGAGTCCGGTGTTGGTGAAGACGTAGTGTCCGGGGAAGCCGCCTCCGTTGTCCACGATGAGTCTTCCCACGGCGACGCCGGTGAAGGTGACGGGGGAGCCGTCGATCCTGTGCTCGCTGGTTTCGACGGTGCCGATGGTGCCTCCGGTGACGGACCAGCCGAGTGCGTGAACTTCGACGTGATGGACGGTGAGGTTGCGGTAGTCGTAGATGTTGGCGTAGGCGCCGTGGTCGATGTCGCTGTTCTCGTTGGCGTATCCGCGGTATCCATCGATGATGTGGATGAATTTGCTGTTTTGCCATACGAAGATCCCGTTCGCCGAGTTGTGGTGGGCAGTATTGTTTTCGAAACGCCATGCTCTCGGCCCAGCGACATGCTCGGGCCACTGGAATCCCGAGGAGTCTTTGCCTCCCACGACGTTCATGGCGACCGAGTTGGTCACCGTGTTCCCCGATCCCGATCCGAGCCGGAACGCAGAGACACGGTGCGTTGAGCTGATCGGGTTCGGTGTTACCCCGTCGGCGAGGGCGTGGTCGTAGATGATGTCGTTGGAATTGTTCGACTCCTTGCCACCCTGGGGCGGGTCCCACCAGTAGGCGCCGCCTTTGATGTTCTTGGCGATCGTGTCACGGAACGTGATGCCGTGAGAAGCGTGCGGTACGAAGGCCCGGTTCGTGGAGTTCTTCACCACCACACCCTCAACCACAGTGCCACGCGACCCGTCCCCGGCGTGATGCCAGTGCAACGGATACTTCCCCAGTTGGACCGGCGGCTGCAGGTTGATCTCCACGTACCGGATCGTCGACATCCCAGAACCGTTCTCAAACCGGATATGGCCATTGCCGGTGATCTCAATGTCACGTTCAAGGTTCTGCGTGTTCCCGTCGTCGCTCCAAGTAGTCGTCGGTGATCCCTGCCAGTCAGCACTACCCCCAGGCCCGAAACACAGACACGCCCCATTGAGCAACACAACCGAATCACCAGGACGAAGCACGAATCTACACGTGATCGTGGTGTCCCTGTCGAAGACACGCTGGTCGCACGCCGCCGAGGCCGACGCTGGCCCCTCGGCAAGAAACACTGCCCCGACCAGAAAGGCGCTGAGGAGGAAGGTGCCGGCCGCCATCGATGCAACGGATTTGGAACGGATTCGCGGAAACATGCGAGAAGTCCTGGTTGTCGGCCCTGTTCCTACTGGCGTACGAGTCCCTGGTCCTCCCGGACCCCTGCCCAGTTTCCCCATCGACAACCTACATGCGTTCGGAGTCTCGTCAAGGGGCATCCGTGTACTAGTCACCGTTCCCTTAGTCGGGGGTTTCGTTTACCTTCTGTGGGTGAGCGGCCGGTGGCATGGCTGATGTCTTTGCATCCATTTGAACCATTCTTAA
>CAXMPS010000201.1:0-1164 GCA_964194995.1 uncultured Gammaproteobacteria bacterium
CGCAACGCACAGGTTCTGCGCAATCTGACCCAGCTGTACAACACGGGGAGGCTGGCGGGGACCGGGTATCTCTCGATCCTGCCCGTCGACCAGGGCATCGAGCATTCCGCTGCGGCGTCGTTTGCACCGAACCCGGCGTACTTCGATCCTGCCAACCTCATCGAGCTCGCTCTGGCCGGCGAGACGAACGCCGTGGCGAGCACTGTGGGTCTGCTCGGGATCGTGTCGCGCACCTACGCCCATCGCATCCCGTTCATCGCCAAGCTCAACCACAACGAGCTGCTCACGTACCCGGCAAAGTACGACCAGACGATGTTCGCCTCGGTCGACCAGGCGTGGAACCTGGGGGCCGCCGGAGTCGGCGCCACGGTCTATTTCGGCTCCAACGAGGCGATGCGGCAGCTCCAAGAGGTTTCCGAGGCGTTTGCCCTTGCCCACGACTACGGGATGTTCACTGTGCTTTGGACCTACGTGCGCAATCCGGAGTTCTCTATCGACGGGGTCAACTATGAGCTCTCGGCAGACCTCACCGGCCAGGCCAACCACATGGGGGTGACGATCCAGGCCGACATCATCAAGCAGAAGCTTCCGGAATCGAATGATGGATACGGCACCATCGGTTTCGGCCGAACCAGCCCACTCGTCTACAGCGAGCTCACAAGCGACCACCCCATCGACCTCACCCGATGGCAGGTCGCCAACTCCTTCATGGGCAGGGCCGGCCTGATCAACTCGGGTGGGGCGTCCGGCGGTGCCGGCGATCTCGAGCAGGCTATTCGAACCGCGGTCATCAACAAGCGTGCAGGGGGGACGGGGCTCATCTCGGGGAGAAAGGCATTCCAGCGTCCGATGGACGACGGGGTGGCGCTGCTCCATGCCATCCAGGACGTGTATCTCGACGAGTCCATCACGATCGCCTAGCCAGCCAGAAGGAGTCCAACAGTGGTGATTGCCCTTCCACCGTCCGCATCGGTAGCGGTCAACCCCTCTCAGCAAGAGCTGCGAGAGTGGGTTCTCGGGTTTACGTCGAATGTCACCGTCACCGAGTTCGACAATATCAACTACAAGGCAGCAGTGAAGGCGCGTCTGAGCGGCTCGACCTTCTTCGTCGACGACGACGAGGAGTACAAGCCATCGATCACCAGGGCCGAGTACGAGGAGTGG
>CAXMPS010000202.1:0-7493 GCA_964194995.1 uncultured Gammaproteobacteria bacterium
AATCTGATCGCCCACCCACACCTGGAGATCGACGTGATCCTGACCAACGAGGAGGAGTACAGGCTTCATACCCCGAATCGCTCGTGGCGCCGTAAGGGCTGGACGATCCAAGAACGTCGACTGCTCGACGTAGTGGACACGCTGTTGATCAGCAACGCCGACGACCTCGCTGCTTTGCTGCCCACCGGTTTGCCCGAGCCGTTTACTACCGCGGATCTCGCCGCAAAGCTGGGCCGACCTCGCCGAGCAGCCCAGCAGATGGCCTACTGCCTACGAATCGCGGATGTGCTAGTCGCGGTTGGCAAGAGTGGCAACGCCGTGGAGTATCGGATCGGCTAGAACATCCGCCGACTCGCCCGAAATGGCGTTTGTTTGGGGGTGATCAAGAAGTTCCTCGCGACATTGAGCAACTCTTTCGGGCGGTACGGTTTGCACACATCGAAAGAAGGACGCCTAGGTGCAGGAATCCCAGATCGCTCATGTTCACGTCTTCGTGAGGACCGGCCAAGAGCCGTCGAATGGCTAAATAGAGTCTGGTCTTCACAACCAGTCGCCGAGGACCATGAGATGTCTTTGTTCCTGTTCGGCTCAACGCAACTAGTCATCAACGATGCCGATTCGGACATTCCTTCCACGATTGCATTCACCAGCGATGACTGTGACCGCGACTTCAAACAAGTGCTCGCAAAGGGCGCAGTGAGCGTTGATGAACCGAAAGACATGCCATGGGGTGTTAGAGCAGGTTTCGTTCAAGGACCAGGCAGGCTCACGTTCGAGATCGAACAATCCCTGTCATGACACCTATAGCTAGCGCATGAGTCGCCCTGCGATTGGGGTGAAATTTCAGGTGTCTGCCTGGGTGCTCGAACTGGTGCCGAGGTGCCCTGCTCCGGTCTACTCGAAGCTGAGCCCGGAGTGGCTGGGGACCAGGGACAGCCACGCCTTGCCGGGGGGCACAGCGATAACCTCGCCGTCTTCGTCGAGGAGCGTGAACCACTCGGTTTCGGACTCGCGCTCCCAGGTCCCTTCCACGACCCTGCCGTCGGCGAATACGAACGCTTTCCCGGTGCCAGTGGTCTGAGAGCTCGGAAGCGCACTGCCGGAGGCCCCACCGGAAGGCGACACCCAGTATTGGTCGACGTAGAGGGCTACCAAGACAGGGAGGCCGATCTGTCCAGTCTCCTCGTCCTCGTTTTGCCAGTTCGAAGGGCTGGCATTGACAGCCCGAAGCCAGGTCTGGATATCAGGGTCCCATTCCCAGTTGACGATGTTGCCGGAGAAATTGATCCGAACGGCCTCAACTTGCTCGGCGCTCGATGGCATCGGTCCGAACTCCCAAATGGGTCCTTCGGGCGGGATGTCCGGATGGCCACGACTGTCTGCGTACTCGCGAAGCAAGACGGTGTTGACATATAGGTTGTGCGGTGCGAACCGCCCTGAGATCCGGAAGGTGGCCGGGCTCACCTCGCCGGTGAGGTAGACGTCCTTAGACCGGATCAAGCTCTGCACCCAATTCTGTGCTCCAGAGATGGAGAAGGTTGGCTCGTTGAAGGCGGCGAGCAAGGTGGGGTCGGTCGGACGACCTGAGCGCATCGGCCCGAAATATTCCACATCGCTCTGATGCCAGATAGTGAGGAATCGGGTGACTCCTTCGACCATCAACTCGATGACCATGTCTGCCTGGTCGACTCCTGACTGTGGCCGTGCCCTGTAGTGGTTATCCATCTTCACCGCCAGAACCCGACGATCGAGGAGCGTCTCATCTTCCACTTCCAACCCATTGATGAGGGAGGTCGCCGCCTCGTCGGCCTCCGATGTTGTTGTGACCGGCTCCGTTGTGGTGGTGGGGGTCGTGGTGGTGGTCGAGGACGTTGTGCTGGCCAGTGTGGAGGTGGTCGTGGTTGCCTCGGTTTCCCCCGACGAACACGCCGTAAGGATCAATCCGAGCGCGACCAAACTGGCAATTGTGATGCGCATGCGGCGAGATGGTATCGAATTCGCACCACTATCCCGGCTTTGTCAGATCGCTAAATCGTCAATACACCGCCTGTTATCGGCAGCTCGGGAAGAGCAGCCTCCGGTTGGTCTATGGAGATGGCCAACTCGATGCCCTTTGGGTTCGAGCGGAGCACATAGATGGCATCGATATTGATTCCGACATCGGCGATGGTGCGGGTCAGGCGGGCCAACTCGCCGGGCTGATGGGGCAGCGAGGCGGTCAGCACGGCATGTTCCTCATGGGAGAGTGCAGCTTCCTCAAGGACTCTCCGCGTCGTGGCAGCGTCATCGACGATGAGTCGGACTATTCCTTCTTCGTCGGTTCCGTAAGCGGTCAGTGCTTCGATGTTGACCCCGAATGCGGCGAGGGCCTCAGTGAGGGATGCGAGGCGTCCCGGCCGGTTTTCCATCTGGACCACGAACTCGGTCATGTTTCGACTCTACGCTTGTCTGGCTGTGCTGCGCGCAGATTGCGCGTGCTGCGATCTCCGATCAGGTCGGGAACGGGGGTTCGAGTCGCCCTCTCTTTGCCAGGTAGGCATGCCAGATGAGACGGGCCGCGACCGCCCGGATGGGCCTCCACGTCTCAGAGAGAAGGTCCAGCTCGTCACCGGAGGGGACAGAGGTCAGCCCAATCACCTCCATTGTCCCAACCTGAAGAGCCCGATCGCCGATCGGGAAGACATCGGGAAATCCGAGTGCGGAGAGCAGGTAGGCGTCTGCTGTCCACGATCCGATGCCGCGAATGCTCGTCAATGACTCTCCGGCCTGGGATCTCGCGAGACTCCCAATCTGATCGAAGTCGAGTTCACGGTTCAGCACTTGATCGGCGAGGCCGGTGATATAGGACGCCTTTTGTCTCGTCACGCCGGCGGAGCGGATCGCCGCCTCGCCTGCCGCAGATACTTCGCCTGGAGTGACCTCACCCAAGAGATGGACGAGTCTCGCGAAGGTCGCTGCCCCGGATTCAAGCGAAACCTGCTGTTCCATGATCAAGAGAACGAGAGTGGCGAATCCTTCCGGGCGCTTCCAAAAGTCAGGAATCCCGAACTTTTCCACGATGCGTGCCAGCCTCGGGTCTTCTTCCGTTAGAAGCCCGACCGCTTCTAAAAACGTCGTGCCGTCCAGGCGAGCTACGCGAGTCAAAACGGTCTGGCGTGGCACCGGGCCGAACTCCCGTGAGTCGGAGGGTGAGACCGACTGGTTGTCCGATTCCACCCAGATCTGACCGCTTGCCAGCCCGTCCCTCTCGACGACACGTTTCACCAACCAGAAGTCGGGCCGTGACGGGTGGGGGAAGGTGACGATGCTCCCAGGCGTCGGGCTGATCGATGCCGAGGCCACGATCTCTTCACCCGGGGACAAGGCGGGGAGCATCGAATGTTCGACTATTCGGAACCTTCGCATGACCATAAGAGGGCTGGAGTATGGTCAGCGCGATTCCAACAAGAAGGAGTGTTGTTGAGACAAGTCACGATTGCCCATGCCCATTGCGATCTCTATTGCGGCGTGTACGACCCTGCGCAGGCAAAGATCGAAGCACTATCGGTCCTGAGGATCGCTGAGAAGTATCACGCCTCGGATGACGACGTATTCAGGGCTCGCGCATTAGCTCTCAAGGAAGAGCGAGCCGAGGAGGTCAAGCATCATCTCATGGTGCTCTGGGCCGATTTCTTCACGGCAGACCATCGCGTTGAGTTTCCCAACCTCGACGACCTCTTCTGGCAGGCGATTCACCAGGCGGGTGATGCCAAGAAGTCGGTCGATCCCGAAGACGGTCGCAAGCTGATCGGGCTGATTGACGAGATTTCGGATGTCTTCTGGCAGACCGAGAAGGCCAAGGGCATGGGGGTCTACCCGCCGGCCTGATCAGTTGTCTGGAGATCCTCCCCCCGGCGAAGCGTTGGGGGGAGAGCCGACGGAACCAGGGAGGGCGGCATCGTCTCCGCGAGCGCTCCTCGAGTACCTCTTTTTCACCCAATCAGAGAGACGACCTGCCCAAGTGACGTCCTTCGCCAGTACCGCCAGGCCGCCGATGATCGTCAGTATCCCGGGTCCTGGCAGAACCAGCATGAAGATCCCGGCAACTATGAGGGCGGACCCGCCCGCGATACGTCCGATCCTGGCCATATACAGGAACCTACCCGGTTGGTCACGGCTCGAAACTGGGGAATGCCCCTGATGGCACCCGGAGGGGTTGTTCAGCCGACTCAGGACACTAAGCGTCGAGGACGTCCGGGTCGAGCTTGATGAACAGGGGTTTGACATCGTTGAGGGGGGTCCCGCCGGCTACCTCCGGGCGCGCCCAGGATTCGATCTCAGGTTTCAGACCCAACATCTCACCAAGGACCGTGGTCGAGAACGGAATGTAGGGTGCCAGGGCCACCCGTATCCCGGAGATGGCTTGGATTGCGACCCAGAGCACAGTCCCCGCCCGGCCCGGGTCGGTTTTGATCACCTTCCATGGTTCTTGTTCGTTGAGGTAGGCATTCACCTCTCCCGCCGCCTTCATCCCGGTGCGTAGACCAGCGCGAAGTTCGACCTTCTCGATATGGGTGCCCACCTGATCGAGTGTCGTGTCGATCAACTCGATCATCTCTTTGTCACCGTCCGCGAGGTCGTCTGGCGCCGGGACGTTTCCATCGAAATTCTGTGAGCTCATCGACAACACCCGGTTGACCAGATTCCCCCAGGTTGCCACTAGCTCCTCGTTGACCCGGGCGATAATCTGGTCATCACTTAGATCTGTGTCGTTCTGCTCGGGCAGAATCGACCCCACCGCATATCGAATCGCATCCGGCTCGAGTCGGTCCGCGTACCAGAGAGCAGACTGGCCGATGCCCTTGGATTTCGAGGCCTTGGCGCCCTTGAAGGTGATGAATTGGTTGGCGGGGACGTCAGTCGGAAGGTTGAGGCCGCCGTAACCCATCAACATCGCCGGCCAGATCACCGTGTGGAACGGGATGTTGTCCTTGCCGACGAAGTAATAGGACTCGGCTTCGGAGTCCTCCCACCACTCCCTCCATGCTTCGGGGTCGTCTGTGCTCGCGGCCCACTCGATGGCCGCGGAGAGATATCCGATTACTGCGTCAAACCACACATATATGCGCTTGCCCGGACCCAGGTCGTCAACTGGTATCTCGACACCCCATTCGATGTCTCGGGTGATGGCGCGGTCGGGAAGACCTTCGTCGATCATTCCCAATGCCCAATTCTTTACTGGCTTTTTCCAGGCGGTTTTGGCCTCGAGCCACTCGCGGAGGGGCTTCTCAAAGGCCGAGAGGCGGAAGAAGTAGTGCTCTGTGTCTCGCAGCACCGGCGTGGCGCCTGACAGTTTGGAGCGCGGCTGGAGCAGGTCTGCTGCGTCGAGGGTCCGACCACAGTTGTCGCATTGATCGCCTCGAGCCTCCCCAAACCCGCAGTGAGGGCAGGTTCCTTCCACGTAGCGATCGGGGAGGAATCGCTCCGCCTCGGGATCGTAGAACTGCTCCGAGGTCCTTTTGAACATGTAGCCCTTCTCGAGGAGTCGCAAGAAAACGTCCTGGGTCACCGAAGCGTGATTGTCGGTCATCGTCGTGGTGAACAGATCGAAAGCGATCCCCAACCGGTCCCAAGACTCGAGAATGAGAGCGTGGTATTTCTCGACCACGTCTCGAGGGGATATTCCCTCCTGGTCTGCCTTGACGGTGATCGGGGTGCCGTGGGCGTCTGATCCCGAGACCATGAGGACCTTGTCGCCCACGATCCTGTGGTATCGGGCGAAGATGTCAGGCGGTAGGTAGGCGCCACCGAGTTGTCCGAGGTGGATGGGTCCCGACGCATAAGGCCAGGCGACAGCGACCAGAATTGTCTTGCTCATGGGGTGAGCAGAGTAGACCCTCACCGGCGATGAACCGCCTGGTTATCTCGAAGTGACAACCCCGGGTTCGGGAACGTGGGAGGTTCCTCTCTCGGACAGGGCGACACCGCCGATGATCAACACGGCGCCGGTAACTATGGCCGGGGTGATTTGCTCCCCGAGGAAGATAACGGCAAGGAGCACCGCCACAACGGGGACCGTATAACCCGTCAATGCCAATCGAGACGCTGGGTTCACTGTTGCCCCAACCAGGAAGGATGCAAACGGGAGAGTCGTCCCCACGGCACCGACCAACCCCACGAGGACCCAATCGGCTGTGCTCCAAGAAGCAACCCCGCCGCCATTGCCGAAAACGGGCATGATTGCGAACAGGAATACGGTTGCCACGGTGAACTGGGGGAGAACCAGCGCTTCACCAGTGACCTCGAGGGCGAAGCGCCTGCTGAGAGCACCACCTACCCCTGCAAGGATCACTCCGGTCGTGACCAGGGCGACTCCGCGCCACAGGTTGTCCACTCCGGCGATAGTCGAGCCTCCAACACCGACCAGTATTCCGGTCCCGAGTAGCGACACCATCAAACCTGGGAGCGATTTGGCCTGGAACTTCTCTCCTTCAACCAGGAAATGAGCTGCCGCGATGGTCGTTACCGGAATCAGTGCGATAAGAAGTCCACTGATGCTCACCGGCAGATCCTCGAGAGCCAGTGTCATCAGCGCCATCGGGGCTCCCATGCCGACAACGCCGAGAACAGCCCCATTCCGCCATGCGGCGGGGTTGAGGGTCCTAAAGCGCCGCCCCATGGCGATGACAATGAGCAGAGTCAGCATTGCAAACGTCATGCGGACCGGGAGCATTGCGAAAGTGTCGACTCCGTTTTCGAGCACTGCCCTTGTCAAGGCAATGGATGCCCCCCATCCCAGGGTCGCGGCGATGAGCGGAGTCCATGGTTTCACGAACTCGGCACGCTAACCGGTTGTTCAGTTGCTTACCTCCGGTTGCCGATAACCTCACCCCATATGAAAAGGCGCTATTTCTCCCTCGTTGCCGTGACAGTCCTGGTCCTTGCCGCCTGCGGCGCGGACGGCTCGGAATCGACTTCAACGACAACCGCGACATCGACAACTCAGGGCGCCGAGCAATCGACGACCACCCCATCGCCTTCACTCCAGGGCGAGCTTCTCAGCTACAGCCTGGAAGATGGCACGACCTTCTCGTATCAGGTCGACCTCAACCAGCAAATAGAGATGTCGGCGAGTGGCGATGCGTCCGCAATGGGCGATGAAGGTATCCCCGGTGAGGCCACCATCGACATATCAGGGTCGGCGACCTTCACGCACACGGTCTCCGACGGTCCCGAACCGGGCACCTTCGAAGTAAACATCAAGGGCATATTCGAGGATCTGAGTGTCACTGGAACCGTTGACGGCGAGTCGGTCGATGAGGCCCCCGAGTTTGCCGAGATGGACCCGATCGACGTCACGTTTCTCATCGACGACCAGGGAAATCTCATCTATGAGGACGAAGGCTTCGATGATCCATTCGGGGGCGCCCTCGGTGGTCTCGGGTCGTTTGGCTCCGGCTCTGCTCCGGGTCTGGACCCTGGCCAGTTTGTCGGGCCACCATTCCCGGATGAGG
>CAXMPS010000203.1:0-2786 GCA_964194995.1 uncultured Gammaproteobacteria bacterium
GCCGATCGACGAGTGTGGCCCCCCACGCAGCTGCGTCTGCGAAGGCGAACCGAGCGTCGGATGCCGGTTCGTGGGGTGTCGTCGCCCCCGTCTTCCAATCGAGAGTCCGCGCGTAGGCGGCGATTCCGCCAATCGGCAGACCGGTCTCTCGGAACGAATCAAACGTTGCGGTCAGGAGTGGCAGTCGGTTCGTGGGGAGTGATAGCAGGCAGATGTCGTCTTCGCAGACATAGAAGAAATCAGATGATGTTCTCTCGAGACCGATTCTGAAGAGTCGGGCGAACCCACCCGCGGGTCCATAGTTGGCTCCCAAGGGGATGAGCGTGCACACCGACTCGAGCGCCGCGTAAGGACGGGGATCACCATTGACTCCGACGAAAATCTCTTCTGGACTCAACATCTCATCGGTGCGCAGCATCTGGACCGACCTGGTTGCGAGGCTCGGGCGGTCGTGCGTCAACAGCAGAGCAGTGGTGCGGTTGCTCAACTGTCCTCCGCCCAACTCCATAGGCCGTCCGGCGCGGTTTCGACCAGACCGATTTCGACGAGCTGGGCGAACTCCTTGGCGAGAGTCCTGCCCTCACTCTGCCGGACGAGCGCAACGGTCATCACCGATTCGAGATAGGCTATCCGGCCGTGCGATCGGGGGTAGGCGCCCTCGACGAGGGTTTGACGCAATACCGGTCGCATCCAGTGGTCTCTGCTCAACAACTGGCGAGCCGCCTCCAATAGCGTCAAACGATTAGGGCTCTGCCGCTGCGCCAGGGCTGCAGTCAATCCGAGCATGGCAAGTCTGTCAAACCACCTCGGCCTATCGGATCGAGCGTTCTCCCAGTCGAGTATGGCGAAGCTGCCATCCCGGGCTTGCAAAACGTTCCCGACCGACAGGTCGGCATGCTGCCAGCCCTTTTGCCACTCGAACCCGGACCGAACAGCCAAGTTGGATGCCTTTCTCAGACCATCGGTTACCTGAGGTGGAGGATCGAACTCCTGCTTGAAGTCGAGTGCCGTTTCCGCGAAGGAGCCCGCGTCAGCCACCTCGCTCCCGTGCATCGACAAGAACAGGTGCTCGCTGAAGGCGAGTGATTTCTCCAGGTAGCCGGTAAAGGTGTCTTTGCCGGACCGACGAGCTCGACCGAGTAGTTCGGGGAGCTTGAGGCGCTCCCCGCTGATCGCTGTCATGAGGATCCATGTCGATTCTGATGTTCCGCCGATCCCAAGCGGTGTCGGCACACAGAACCTCGTTGATTCTCCGAGCTCCGGTTGTACTCGGCTCAGGTGTGAGAACTCGTTGGCGAGGAACCCCGACTCTTGTCGATTGAAACCCACCTTGGCTACGCAGCATGGCGCCTTCATTTGGGGGTGAAACGCATAGACGATCGCTCGTGATGTGTGCGCCGGTCCCCCTCTGGTCATGGCTGCGCGGTGTGCCCCGGCGGAAGAATCGCCGGTTGACTGTGGGCAATGTTGATCGACAGCGCTCAGGATTTCCTCGAGGATCATGACGAGGCTTTCGGCAGCTCTCGTTGAATGACCAGCACCTGGGCCGGGGCAGCTCGCCACAAGACCGCAGTGATCAGCGAACTCCGGTACAGCCCCCGCAGAAGAGTGCTCGTTCTCCCACCACCGAGAACGCCGGACCGCTGCAGCCATCGAAACATTGGCCGCTCGTCGGCTGGGACCAGAATCCTCAGCGCCGTCGGCGAAGGCCATCCTCGATACTGAGCAGCGACCGTCCAACCATCGGCCTCGACCTGTCTTTGAACGTGAGCGAGGCTGGCAGGAACCTTGTCGGTAACTGCGGCCGAAGAGCGACGTGTCAAACGAAGAAGGATCCATCCAAGTGGCCTCTTGGCCACCACAACCCGTATCTGGTCGAGGCCGGAAAGCGTGTGGTCTCCGATGAGGCTTTTGAACGGTCCATCAACGCCGACGAGTATCTGGTCGGTTTGCAGCCAGTTACGAGTCGATCTGATCATCATCACCTGCCTAGGTCTTCGCCCACGTCGTGCTTGGAAGCTCTCCCGCAGGATGGTTCGATGCTGGCGCGATACCACCGATCGGTTCGGATTCTTGACCCCAGCGGTGACCCCGTCTAATCCGCAGCACTGTTATACGAAGAACGCCGTACACGGGGAATCCAATGCTGACGAGCGGTGAGGAGGACATCACTGGCTTGCTTCCTCGGTGACCAATGATGAGGGCACGTCGTCGGCCCGCGCTTCACCGAAGGTGAGGTCCGTTGGATAGCGGTCGACGACGCGCCCAGCGAGCTCCGTGATCGATGTCGTTTCAGGGGCGACGACGTTCAGCGCCATGCCCTGAGCTTCAGACCGACGGGCAAGGTTGAACGCCGACCCGACATCGGCTGCATAGGTGAAACTGGCGGCGCTGGCGGCGGTTTCGAGGCCCCGTAGCTCATGCTCGCCTCTGCAAGGTAGCGAGCGACCTGTCCACCAAGAAACCCGGCAGCACCGGTCACCAGAATCCTCATTCATCCCCATAACCGAATCTCCACCACGTCGTCCGCGAAACTCCAAATTAGCACCTCTCGAGAGGGAGGGTTATCGGGCGGCGGGTCATGCCGTGGGCACGCGACATCCGTAGTCAGACGGACCTCGAACCCGGGGGGTATCGTTGACCGCCATGTCGTCTCGACCAGATCCACAACAAATCCGTATCGGGGTCATGGCGAATGGCCGCACGTTCCCCGCGTGGCAGGCCGATGCCATCCGTAGGCTCCAGGCAACGCCGGGCGTGGAGATCGCCCTGCTGATCGTGCGAGA
>CAXMPS010000204.1:0-1301 GCA_964194995.1 uncultured Gammaproteobacteria bacterium
GCTCTCGAAGCACCGGGTCACAGTGGCGTAGTCGGTCGGTGGGACACGAACGAAACTCTCCAGTCCGTGGGCCCTGCCCGCAGCAACGGCAACCTCGACGTCTCTTACCGAGAGACCACCGTGCTCGACGTCGATCCAGAAACCGTCGAAGTCCCCGGTCATACCCAGGTACTGGATGATGTTGTGATGAAACATCCTCCCCACCGCGAAGACGACGAGTCGCTCGCCGTTCTGGAGTCGGTGTTTGAAGGATTCGGTCATGGTTCGTCTCTCCGTTGGCTGTTGGGCTGAATGTATGATCCAGCCCGCTGACATGGCAATCGGCTTCCCTCCCAACACTCCACCGTAGGGGTGGGAGACGCCCAGACATTTGATCGAAGGAAGAGGCCGGCTATGCCCACTATCGACATGCACGCCCATCTGTCACCGGAGCGTTACAAGGAGGCGGTTCGCGCCAACGGTGACTGGTACGGACTCGACGAAGGTCCGGGTGAACTCCTGTTCGGGAAATTCGCGCAATCCCTTCCCGAGCGGCTCAGCGATATGGATGCCCTAGGCGTCGACATGCAGCTGATTACACCGACCATCGGGTTCTACCAATACGACAACGAATTGGAGATGACCAAGCGTATCCAGCGGGAGTGCAACGACGAGATCGCCGAGACGGTGCAAGCGCACCCGACCCGCTTCGCCGGAATGGCAACAGTGCCGATGCAGGACACCCCGAGCGCAATCGCCGAGATGGAGAGAGCGATGGTCGATCTGGGCCTCAAGGGTGTGATCCTGAGCGACCATGTGATGGGGCGGACCTATGACGACCCCGACTTCCTGCCGTTCTTCGCTGCCGCCGAGGAGCTCGGGGCGCTTCTTTTCTTCCATCAGGGCCGCGATACGGTGGTAGAGCACAGAATTCAGAGCTACAAACTCCCAAACGCAGTCGGAAACCTCACCGAGCGGGCCCTGGTCTATGCGACGCTCGTCTTTGGTGGGGTCATCGATCGGTTTCCAGGATTGAAGCCGTTCTTAGGGCACGGTGGCGGTTACACCGCTTATGGAGTAGCGAGGATGGACAAGGTGGCAGGCGCCCTCGAAGGTCAGACTTCAGACGGTATGGCACCGCCCTTCGGGCCGAGTGACGGATTCTCCCAGCAACTGCCACCGAGCGATTACCTCAACCGCTTCTACTACGACTGCTGCACCTATAGCGGTCCGGTGCTTCGTTTCTTGATCGACACGGTCGGCATCGACCGAGTGGTTTGCGGCACCGACTACCCGGCACCGATGGTGCTGCACGATGCGGT
>CAXMPS010000205.1:0-2701 GCA_964194995.1 uncultured Gammaproteobacteria bacterium
GGTCGGTGTTGCGAGATGTGGCGAAAACGTTTGGTTTCACCCAGGCGCAGGTAGACGGTCTCTCCCGCTATGTCGACACCCGCGACCCGGCTCAGCTGCGGATGGACACCCCATTGCCCGAGGGAATGACCGCCGAGATGATCTACGACATCTGTTGGCGTCTCGACGGGTATCCCCGCCATCTCGGTATCCACTCCGGGGGGATGGTCATCGCCGACCGCCCTCTCTGGCAGGTGGTGCCTCTGGAGTGGGGTCGGATGGAGGGGCGAACTGTCATCCAGTGGGACAAGGACGACTCCGCGGCGGTGGGGGTGGTCAAGTTCGACCTGCTCGGACTGGGGATGCTCAACGCACTACATCTGGCCACCGACCTGATCGAGGACACCCACGGGGTCGAGATCGACCTGGCTCGGATCGCTCAGGAGCCGGCGATCTATCGGTCGATGACCCGGTCTGACACCGTGGGTCTATTCCAGATCGAATCGCGGGCGCAGATGGCGACCCTGCCCAAGATGAAGCCAAAGACCTTCTATGACCTCGCAGTTGAGGTGGCCCTCATCCGGCCCGGGCCGATCCAGGGGCAGTCGGTTCACCCGTATCTGCGGAGACGCAACGGCGAGGAGCCGGTGCGCTATCCCCATCCCTCTACCAAGCCAGTCCTCGAGAAGACGCTGGGTGTTCCTATCTTCCAGGAGCAACTGATGGAGCTGGCCCGGATCTGTGCTGGTTTCAACGGATCTCAGGCCGATCGTCTCCGTCAGGCGATGACCCACAAACGGTCGGATCAGGCAATGGCCCGGCTCCAGGACGAGGTCTATGAGGGGATGGCCGGAAACGGGATCACCGGTTCGGCCGCCGACGAGATCTGGGAGAAGCTTCAGGGTTTCGCCAGCTTCGGCTTTCCCGAGAGTCACTCGGTGAGCTTTGCCTACATCGTCTACATGTCGGCATGGCTCCGGTTTCACTACCCGGCCGAGTTTCTCGCCGGGTTGCTCAACGCCCAGCCGATGGGGTTCTACAGCCCAAACTCACTGGCTCAGGACGCCCAACGTCACGGCGTGGTGGTACTCGGCCCAGATGTGAACGTGTCCTGGCACGACTGCACCATCGAGGCGATCGAAGCCGATCCCGACGACATCGTTCGCTATCTGGGCGAGGAGTGGCGGCGGGGGAGAGGGACGGTCGATGATCCGATCCGACCACCGGTGGGGGTGCGGATGGGGCTTCGCTATGTGAAGAACCTGGGGGAGAAAGAGGTCACCCGAGTGGAAGCGGCCCGGATTCTGGGTGGTGAGTTCACCTCACCGGAAGACCTGGCCTTTCGCACCGGGCTCGACGTCGACTCATTGCAAGGCCTAGCTGCCGCGGGTGCGCTGGAGTCGGTGGGCCTGGAACGTCGGGAGGGGATGTGGGCGGCGGGGGCTCTTGCCGAGATCGACCCGGAGCGTCTCCCACTTTCACCCGGTGTCGAGGCACCTGGATTGGAAGAGATGACCGAGGAGGAGTCCCATCGAGCCGATCTATGGTCCACCGGGGTTTCGGCGCGCCATCCGATGAGCTTTGTCAGAGACCAGTTGGAGGATTGTCTCACTGCCGCCGAGGCGTTGGAGATGAAACGCAATGGCTCGCGGGTCAAGGTGGCCGGGGTGATCACCCATCGGCAACGGCCGGGAACCGCCAAAGGGGTCTACTTCCTCAACCTGGAGGATGAGACGGGATTGTTGAACATCGTGGTTCTACCTGATGTGTGGGCGAAACACCGCAATGTGGTCCGGAAGAGCCCGGCCTTGGTGATCTATGGCCGCCTCGAGTATCACGATGGGGTCACCAACATCGTCGCCCGTGACTTCGACCCGTTGGGGGTGCAGACGGTGAGATCTAGGGACTTCCGGTGACCCCAGCGGACCTCCTCAACACTTCCTCAACCGATGTAGCAAGATCGAGCAGTTGCTCGTCTCCATTGAATCGTCCCGCGAGCTGGATGCCGAGCGGGAGACCGTCTGACGTTTCACCAATGGGCAGCGCAACTATCGGCAGATGGGCATGGGTCCATGGCACGGCCATCTTCGGATCTCCGATGTAATCCAAACCCAGTGGGGCGGAACCGGTCGCGGCAGGCGAGATCCAGGCGGTGATTCCGTGCCGGTCCATTTCATCCTCCAGTGCGCGTCTCAATGCTTCTCCGCTTTCCTGGCCTTCTTTGATGGCCGATTCCGGAAGGGCGGCGCCCTCGGCAAAAAGCCTTGCCGTTCTGGGCCGATAACTGTCGCCATGGCGGGAGAACCAATCGGCATGGACCCCCGCGAACTCCGCCGCGTTGAGCCGCCCGTGGGTCGAGATGATGGAATCGACATCGGACAGAAGAGATGTTTCCACGATCGAGTAACCCCTGGCCCGCAACACCTCGAGGCTCAGTTCGAAGGAAGAGACAGCCTCAGAATCGGCCAGATCGACATATGAGAAGTCTGGAACACCCAGGACGAGATCAGATCGTGTGTCGACGTTGCGCCAGGCGTCGCAGATCGCCGAGGCTCCGCGACTGATAGTCCCTACGTCAACGGCGAGCAAGCCGGCATGATCCATCGAAGGAGAGAAGGGAATGACGCCATCGAGAGGTATCCGCCCGAAGCTTGGTTTGAAGCCCACGACACCGCAGTAGGAGGCGGGCGTGACGACGGAATCCACCGTTTGAGTTCCGATT
>CAXMPS010000206.1:0-1363 GCA_964194995.1 uncultured Gammaproteobacteria bacterium
TCGATGCCGAGACGCCCGCGCATGGCCCGGGTGTTCTCCAGGGATAGATCACTGTCCGAACCGGTCGGCGGGGCGGGTTGGTCGAGGGTGGGCTCCCGGCGCTCCCCGGATTCGGCCTCATCGATGGGGTCCAGGCTGAACCCCTGGGTAGAAGCGAGATCGAGCTCCGCCCCGTCGCTGGAAGCCTCCGCCTGGCGGGCCTTCTCCGCCCGTTTCAAGGCGTCCATCAACAAGCTCATGGCAAATCTTTCGCGAAACGTGATTCCACCGGCTCAGCGGTTGGGTCGATATTCTCCGGCAGGAACGGCTCGAAGGACTTGAGATCAGCCTGCACGTCCGGCGTCTGAATGACCCAGGGGCGCAGGAAGATAACCAGCTCGGTCTTCACGAACTGATTGTTACGCGAGGTGAACAGATCACCGAAGGTTTCCGAGTTTGAAAGCCAGGGCACAGCGTCGGATTTCCTGATGTTTTCGTCCTGCATCAACCCGCCGAGCACCGCTAGCTGGCCGCTGCCGATTCGCAGCACCGACTCCATCTCACGCGTTGCAATTTGCGGAATCAAGTTTTGAATACCTCCTTGCAGGCTCGGATTCGGATCACTTACAAAATCCACCACACGGCTGATGGTGGGCCTGACGAGGAGTGTGACTTCATCCGTCTCGCTTATCTGTGGCGTAACCGACATTACCAGACCCACCGAAACGGATTTTGCGGTGGTCTCCGCGCTAGTCAGAATTTCCCCACCCAGTGCGCCTTGGGTCGACGTGCTCTTGACCTCGAAATAAACCACGTTCTGAACGACCTTGAGAAGCGCCGTCTGATTGTTGAGCGCCATGATCTTGGGGCTGGAGAGCACCCGGGTGTCGCCGAACTGCTTCAGCAGGCTGACCGATCCGGTAAGGTCACCGCTGGTGTAATTCAGCTTGAAGAACGGCGGGTCGACGAGGTTCACCACGGAGGTGGCACCGCCGGTCAACGCCTGTGTCGCCGTGAGCGCCGCGCCGGAAGCGATGGTGGACCAGTCGATGCCGGCCTGATAGTTGTCGCTGAGCGTCACCTCGACGATGGTCGCCTCGATGAGCACCTGGCGCCGCGAAGCGGCTCTCACTTCATCCAGGTAACGTTGCACCTCTTCGTGCTGCACTCCGGTAGCACGCACAATGAGGACACCGTTGGAGGGGTTGGCGATCACCGCCTCCTCGGGATCGAGTTCCTCGAAGGTGCCGCTGCCCGAGACGAGATTGCGTATGCTCTCCACCAATGTGTCCCAGAAGGGATACTCGGTGGTGCTAGTGACGACGGTCGTCGAATCGTTACCGCCTCCGCCGCTGCCCCCCCCGGCTTCCGTCGAGGTCGAGGC
>CAXMPS010000207.1:0-6721 GCA_964194995.1 uncultured Gammaproteobacteria bacterium
AAGGCCACAATCGTCTCCGCCTCGACATTGACCGCGACCTGGGTAGCGGCCTGAGCCACCGCTGATGCCACTCTGTTCCCATCGCCGACGAATGGAACGGGCTGCGCACCCCGCTCGGAAAGCGTGCCTTCTTCGACGGCCCGACAGATGGCAGCCATCGCACTGATCGATTCGATCGGAAAATCACCGATCGCAGTCTCACCGGAAAGCATCACGGCATCGGTCCCGGTCTGAACCGCGTTGGCGACGTCTGTCACCTCGGCCCGGGTGGGACGCGCGCTTTTTGTCATGGACTCGAGCATCTCGGTTGCGGTTATCGAGATTCGGCCGGCCGCGTTGGTCTTGGTGAGAATGTCTGACTGGATGAGCGGTATTCGCTCCAGGGGAAGTTGTACGCCGAGATCACCCCTGGCAACCATCACGCCAAAAGACTCGCCGAGAATATCGTCGAGATTGGCGTAAGCCTGGGCGAGCTCGATCTTGGCGACTATCGGAACATCGCCGGCAATCGAGGCCACGTTGGCTACATCAGATCCAGACCTCACAAACGAAGCGGCCACGTAGTCAACTCCAAGGGTGCGGCCGAATTCCAGGTCTACCTCGTCTTTCGGGGTGACGCTGTCAAGAGACAGATGGCTGTCGGGAAAGGCAATCCCTTTGTGGTCGCTCAGCGTGCCACCAACGAGGACCTCCACCAGAAGATGAGATCCTGCGTGATCGGCAACCTCCAGCTGGATCAGGCCATCGGCCAGGAGGACCCTGTCGCCGATCGAGACATCGTCAAGAAGATCCTCATAGCTGCAGGGGATTCGATCGGCCGTGCCGGCTTCATCCTCCGCTACCAACCGCACCTCGGTTCCGACTTCGAGCTGGATCCGGCCATTGGGAAACTCACCCACCCGCAGTTTCGGGCCCTGAATGTCCTGGAGAACCGCAATCGGGCGCCCGGTATCGCTAGCCGCCTCCCTCACCCACGAAACGAAGGCGCTATGGAGGTCATGGTCACCGTGAGAAAAATTGAGCCTCGCCACGTCCATGCCGGCCTCGACCATGGCGCGAACAGTCTGGCGATCAGCAACCGCTGGGCCCAGAGTGGCAATGATCTTGGTATGGCGATGCATGGGACGAAGCTAACCAACTTGTGACGGGTGGTAGACAACCTGCCCGAAGAGTTCCTCGTTGATCTCGCTAATCGCTTTCTGACCTACTTCGGACGTCAGCCAGGCCAGGAACTTGATCGCTCCTGCCTCACCGTCCGCTCCCGCGACAACCGTCGCCGTATAGGGGTTCTCCAATCCTTCAGGCTCCGCCTCGAGATCGACAAGTCCAAGAGTGTCTGCGGCGGCGATGAACGACCCTACCTCGGCCAGTGTGGAGGCACCGCGTTGATCGGTGACTTGAAGGGTGGGGCCCATTCCCGAACCAGTGACGACGTACCAGGGCTGGCCGGAGGGATCCAACCCCGACTCGAGCCAGGCCTCTAGCTCGGCATCATGAGTGCCCGATCCGTCGCCCCGGCTCACGAACGAAAGTCCCTCAGTAGCGATCGCCCGGAACACTTCAGGGATTTCGTAAGTGCGGAACCGGTCGCGAAGTTGAGGCGGGCCCACCAAGACAAACCGAGACTCGAAGACCACATCACTGCGGGAGGAGCGGCCCTCTGCGACAAAGTCCGCTTCCTGGGACGGGGCGTGCGTGATCAACAAGTCAGCAGCCTGCTGGCGTCCCAATTCGAGGATCAATCTGGTCGGGTTGGACAATATCGACAAGTCGACGTCGGGGTGCGCTGCTTCGAACCGCTTGGCGAGGGCGTCGATGAACCCCGAGTCGACGACTGTCGTTCCGGCAGCGACAATCACCCGGTCCGAATTGCCGCCGCATGAAAACAAAGCGAACGGCAGCAACAGCAGACAAATTGCTCGGCGAATCATGCAGGAACGATGACGACAGCCGTCGCCTTCACCGAAGCCATAACTTCGGCGCCAACCTCGAGCCCAAGTTCGTCGGCCGCTCCGGATGTGACAACGGAGACGAGAGGAAAGCCGACATCCACCGTGACCTCGAGAACCGACGATGTCTTCCGGATCTCGACCACCCGACCGGTCCACCTATTGCGCGCTGATGTACCCGGCTGGTCCGGCCTGCTCAGGACAACACTGTCGCCCGGGATGATCGCCCGGGCTGGGCCGTCGACAGCGCCAGTCCCTACCACGACCAGCCTGCCCACCGTGACGGTGGTCAACCCGTCCGCAGCCAGGCCCTCGCCCTCGACAATGTTTCCCAGGCCGAAGATCCTGGCGACTTCCACCGATGCGGGGGCACGAAGCACCGATGACACGGGGCCTTGTTGAAGCAGGCGGCCGTGGTCGATGACAGCGATCTGGTCGGCCAGCGCAACGGCCACGTCGAGATCATGCGTGACGACGACCGAGCTCCTGCCACCTAGCTCCTCCGCCAAAAGCCGCAACACCGTCGACCTGTCGGCGGTGTCTATGGCGGACAGAGGCTCGTCGAGTAGCACCCATTCGGCCGTCCTTGCCAAGGTCCGTGCGATGGCAAGGCGCTTGGTCTCGCCTCCCGAGAGCGTGTGAGACGGCTCCGCCAACACGTCACGAATCCCGAGCGACCCCGCCAAGGTACCCCCGCGGCTGGCTTCCTCTGCATTCAATCCAAGGCCGAGGTTGTATCCGGCGAGGCCACGAAATAGGTATGGCGACTGCGGTTGATACGAACAACCCAGTAGTGGATCACCGCCGATGATCCCCGCCAACCGTCTCAGAATCGTCGTCTTTCCTGCGCCGTTTGGACCGAAAAGAACCGTGACGGAATTGGACTCGAGCACCAGCCCCTCAACGTCGACGACGGATCCATTCTCGGGGACCCTGATGTCAAGGCTCGTCACGGGCCCACCGGCCTCTGGCCAAACCGACCCAGCAGAAGGTTCACCAAGAGGCTGAGCAACAAGAGCAGAACGCCGGCCGCTACTGCCGCACCAAACCGAGCCTGTCGGCTTTCCTGCACGATCAACGTGGTCAAGACCCGGGTCTCCCCCGCGATGTTGCCACCGATTATCAGAACCGCCCCTACCTCGGCAACGACCCTCCCGAACGACGCCACGACCGCGGCAGCGACGCCACTCCGCGCTTCGATCGCGGCGATCCGGCCTTTGACCATCCGTGGCAGCTTGAGCGCATCTAGTTGTTCGAGCGCTGATGGGGCAAGCCCTTCGATCGCTCCTGCGGTGATTCCGGCGGCTATCGGCAGCGCCAGAAGAACCTGGGCGATCACCATTGCGGTCGGCGTGAACACCAGCCCCAGACTCCCGAACGGACCGCTGTCCCAGAAGAGGAGCAGAAGAAATAGCCCCACGAGCACAGGCGGAATGCCCATGCCCACGTGCACCAGAATGGTGATGGCTCTTCGTCCCCGGAACCGCCCCATCGCCAGACCCACGCCGAGAGGGACGCCGACCACCACGCCAATGAATGTCGAAACCAGAGAGACCACCAGTGTGAGGCCCAGGACACCGGCCAGCTCGGGGCCGAAATCTGTCAGGGCCTCGAAGGCGTCACCGATGACCTGAGTGATGAATTCCATATTGACAAAAGCTCCCGCAGGCGAGAATAGAACCGGTCAACCGTCGAGCCTGGCCCGGATCAAATCGTTGACGGCTCGTGGGTCAGCCTTGCCCTGGGTTGCTGCCATGACCTGGCCCACCAGGAAGCCGACGATCTTGTTCTCTCCACTGTTGTAATCGGCCACGGCCTTGGGGTTATGCGCAATCACATCGTCTACCGCGGACTCGAGCGTTGACGTATCGGTGATCTGGATCAGGTCGCGCGATTGGGCCACCTCTGCGGGTGAGCCTTCACCGCCAAGAACTCCATCGAGGACTTCCTTGGCCGCCGAAGACGAGACAGTCCCCTCACCGATTAGGCGCATCAGCCCAGCCAGATCGGCTCCGCTCAGAGGAATCTCTGAGTCCTCCGATCCATGCCGACGGGCCCAGCTGGTGACTTCGCCAGTGACCCAGTTGGCCGCTTCCCGGGTGTCCGCACCTTCAGCAACGGCTGAGTCGTGCAGGTCTCGCATCTCCTTGTTGGAGGCGCTGAGCACGCCCGCCAGAGCCGGTTCGAGCCCGCCTTCGATGTAACGCTGCAGCCGATCACCAGGCAGCTCGGGAAGGGTTGCTCGCACCTCATCAATCCACTGTTGGCTCATGGCCATCGGAGCCAGGTCCGGGTCCATGAAGTACCGATAGTCAGAAGAGCCTTCTTTGGTACGCATCGACTGGGTGACACCAGACTCTTCATCCCAATGCCGTGTCTCCATGATCACCTCAGCGCCCGACTCGACAACCTCGATCTGCCGCTGGATCTCGTAGTCGACAGCACGCTCCAAAGAGCGGAAGGAGTTCATGTTCTTGATTTCGACTTTGGTCCCCAGAGTTTCTTCGCCACGGGGGCGAATCGAGATGTTGGCGTCGAACCGGATCGACCCCTCCTCCAGCCTGGCGTCTGAAACCCCGAGCTCGGCCACGACTGCACGCAGGCCTGAGGCGTACGCCCTTGCTTCCGCCGCGCTAAAGATATCGGGCCGGGACACGATCTCGACCAAGGGAACACCTGAGCGGTTGAAGTCGAGCAGCGTCGACGTGGCCGAGTGGATCCGTCCTCCCTCTCCGACATGAGTCGATTTCCCGGTGTCCTCTTCCATGTGGGCCCGCTCCAAGCTGACTTGCCGGGTGTCGCCGTCCACCTCGATCTCGAGGTATCCGTTGACGCACACCGGCACATCGAACTGGGAGATCTGGTAGTTCTTGGGCAGGTCCGCGTAGAAGTAATTCTTGCGGTGGAACACGGACCGGGGCACTACTTCGCAGTTGAGGGCAAGTCCGATCGCCATGATCGACTCGATCGCCTTGCGGTTCGGAACCGGCAAGGCGCCGGGCAGCCCGAGACAGGTAGGGCAGACATTGGTGTTGGGCTCGGCACCGAATTCAACCCGGCAGCCGCAGAACATCTTTGACTCGGTCATTAGTTCGACATGGACTTCGATGCCGATGACGGGCTCCCAATTCATGACGCGACCTCCGCCAGCGAGGGGGCCTTGTCGAACCCGGCAAGCCTCTCCACCTCTTCCGCTACCCGGAACATCACGTCCTCGGAGAGTGCCGATGCCATCACCTGAAAGCCGATGGGCAGACCCTGATCGTCCAGCCCGATCGGCACCGAGATCGCAGGGTGCCCTGACAGATTCGAAGGAATCGTGCAGATATCCGACAGGTACATGGCGAGCGGGTCATCGATGCGAGCGCCCGCAGCGAAAGCCACGGTGGGGCTGGTCGGAGAGACCAAGGCGTCAACCTGGCCATAGGCACGGGCGAAATCCTCCTGGATCGCCGCTCTCACTCGCTGCGCTTGCCCGTAGAAGGCGTCGTAATAGCCAGCAGAAAGTGCATAGGTTCCCAGCAGAATGCGTCGCACCACCTCGGGCCCGAAACCCTCGGCTCGGGTGCGGGACATGAGGCTCTCGGTCGTATCTCCCGCGGCACGGTGGCCGTACCTGATGCCATCGAATCGGGCCAGGTTCGCTGAGGCCTCCGCAGGGGCAATCAAGTAATAGGCGGAAAGAGCGATATCGAAACTCGGGAGGGATACCTCGACGATCTCGGCACCGGCGGCGGCCAGACTCTCCACCATCGCTGTCACAGCCGACTCCACTTCGGGCTCGTATCCCTCACCGGATAGTTCGGCGACGACCCCGATCTTCATGCCATCGACTCCTCGCCCGAATCCTGCCATGACGTCTGGTAGCTCCCCCGGGTATGAGGTTGCATCCAGTGGGTCGTGACCCCACACCGTTGAGAGGACCAGAGCGGAGTCTTCGATCGTCCGGGTCAGGGGACCGATTTGATCCAAAGAGGAGGCAAAGGCGATGAGACCGTATCGGGATACGGTTCCGTAGGTGGGCTTCATCCCCACAACACCACACAGCGAAGCGGGCTGTCGGATCGATCCTCCTGTGTCGGAGCCGAGGGCGCCCAACGCCGAACCGGCCGCGACGGCTGCTGCGGAGCCACCCGATGAGCCACCCGGCACGCGGGTGATGTCCCATGGGTTGTAGGAGGTTCCATATGCCGAGTTCTCAGTGGATGAGCCCATTGCAAACTCATCGAGATTGGTCTTCCCGACCAGGACCGCTCCACCCTCTGCCAACCGATCCACCACGGTGGCGTTGTAGGGAGGCACATATCCGGAAAGGATTTGAGACGCGGCAGTCGTCTCGAGACCCCGGGTGATCATGTTGTCTTTGAGCGCGATCGGGATCCCGTGCAGCGGGCCCCGGTCCTTGCCGGCGGCTAGATCGCTGTCGGCACGGTCGGCCGTTTCTCTGGCTCCATCTCGGTCGATGGTGAGAAAGGCATGAAGCTGGGCCTCCGTGCGAGAGGCCACGGTGAGCACAGAATCGAGAAGCTCTACAGAGGTGACCTCACCAGACCGGAGGCGCCGCCCCGCATCGGCAATCGTTGTCGGGGTCATTCCGATTCCAGGGCGGGAGGCACCACGAAAAACCCGTCACGGGTCTCGGGCGCCTGAGCCAAGACCTCATCGCGGTCTAATGAGTCGCTCCGGACATCCTCCCGATAACGGTTTTCCAGAGCGAGGGGATGGGCGTTCTCCATAGTGGCGTCCGACTCGAGCGTTTGGACCCGGGCAGC
>CAXMPS010000208.1:0-2068 GCA_964194995.1 uncultured Gammaproteobacteria bacterium
TCACGTCGTCCATACCGTCGAGCATCCAGATCGTTGCGCCACCAATGAGGTTGCCGACGTAGTCGACATCCCCGTTATGCGGCATAAAGCTGGCCTCGACATTGAACCCGGCATCTGCGCCGCCAGTGGTCAGGACAGTGGCGTCCGAACTCGAATACACGAGCATGGCCACTTCCTGGGCGTAGAACGCGTTGGCCGTTCCGTCCCAGTCGCGCTGTGCGCCGGTATAGGTGTAATGACCCTTGTCGTTCATGTCCTTCCACCAACCGATGTAATCGGTCATGGCATCTGAGTCGAGGAACACCTCCGTGGCACGGCCAGTGCGACCGTTGTCGGCATTGGCCAGCAACGCTCCTTGCTGTCCGAGACTCTGCTCGACGAACCAACCGTGGTTGGGCCAGGTCATGCATGCAGATGGTCCGTCCGGCAGCGCTGCGATCGCTTCACAAGCAGCCTCCAAGCCATCCCACGTATCCGGGATCTCAGTGACCCCGGCGGCATCAAGGATGTCTGTATTCGAGAACATCACCGCCGAAGATGTGTTCCACGGCATCGAGTAGAAGGAGCCATCCACCGTGTAGTAGTTCCGAGCGGCATCCACCACCGAATCGAGAACCACAGCCTCTCCGAGGATCTCGGTACGACCATCGATAGCATCGGTTACCGACTTGAATATCGGATTTCCTGCCGAATCGACGGCGTCGAGAGCCTGACGCGTCGCAGCTTCAAAGAAGTGGATGAGTGCGGGTGGATCACCACTATCGACCGAGAGCACAGCGGCATCGAAAACGTCGTTGTACGAGGCGAAAGACACCACATCAATGTTGTACTCGGGGTGAGCGGCATTGAATTCGACCGCCCTCTCCTCGGCGAAGCCGAGTCGAGCCTCATCAGAGAATGCGACCCAGAAGGCAATATCGACTGGCGCCGCGGCATCCCCGCCAGCATCGCTAGCCGCCGTGGTAGCGGGAGCGTCGTCAGCGGCCGTCGTCGCCGGAGTGTCGTCAGCGGCCGTGGTGGTGTCCGACGAGGATTCACCTCCACACGCTGCGACGATCAAGGTGACCGCAGCCAGTAGGGCCAAGAATCGGAGCTTGGATCTCATTTTTCCGTCCTATAGATAGCTTGCACAACTCCGCCGAAATCGTTGGGATGCGGGGACATGGATCATCCAAACCTCCCTAGTCATCTCGACTTCGCAGGCACCCTACACCCCACAACGACCCGGGGTCACGGATCGCGTTCTAGATGGGAGGTGGTGCGCTTCCCTGACTGCGCGCGAAAGGGTGGAGCTTCCAACTATCGACCGCCAACTCGAGACGAACACTTTTACTCACAACGAGATTCGTGGCTCGTACACTCGCCCGGCGTGGCCTCGAGCACCAATAACACGACTTTGCAAGAGGTGATTTCACGAGTCCCATCGCTGGCCCAAGCGGAGGAGCTGACGATCGCGCCGCTGGTCGGCGGTTTGACCAACATGAGCTATCTCGTGGTGGCGGATGGAGTTCAACACGCTGTCAGGGTCACCGGAGCGAGCGGAGAAGCCCTCGGGATCGATCGGACTAGCGAGGCAGAGGCTCTTGGTCGAGCAGAGGTGTCCGGTATCGGGCCTGAGGTGGTCGCGTTCCTTCTACCCGAAGGGCATTTGGTTACTCGCTATATCGCGAACGCACACACACTGACTATCGACGAATTCACTGCACCAGAGATGGTTCCCCGGGTGGCTGCGCGACTCAGAGATATCCACGCCCTCGATCCCATTGCAGGAACCTTCGACCCATATGCAGACATTCGCCGCTGGCTGGATATGGCCGACGGACCACAAACTTCGCGTCCTGGCCAACTTGGTCCGCTACTGGAACAAGTCACCGAAATCGAACGCGTTCGAGCCCCCCTGCATGAACAGGGAGTGGTGTTCTGCCATAACGACCCCTACTTTCTGAACTTCCTCGATGATGGATCCTTGCGGGTGATCGACTGGGAGTACGCCGGAATGGGCGATCCAATCTATGACCTGGCCGGGGTCGGCCATGCCCTCGATGACGCCGGTCGAGACCTGCTACTC
>CAXMPS010000209.1:0-1040 GCA_964194995.1 uncultured Gammaproteobacteria bacterium
CGGCGAGGCCGTTACCGGCATGCGTCAGAAGCCCGACGCCCCATTGGGACTCCATTCGGCCAACGCGAATCTGCCCGATCGGGACCAGGAACTCGATCCAGGCACGCTCGAGCCTCAGCGTCTCTTTGAGATCGAAGCCATCCACGGTCGTCGCGGACTGGTCGACGGCAAAGAGAGGCGTGCTGAATACGCGGGCGTTATCACCAAAGACGACATTGTCGAAACCGTCGACTGTGAATCGCAGGCGGGCGATTGGAAGGTCGGGGTTCGGGCCGTACGTGATCTCGGGATCGATACGAAGACGCATGTAGCCGTAGTTGGCCTGGCCAGTCGGAAATTGGCCGGCGACGGGCGGCAGCGGAGTGTTGCCGATCCAGTTGTATCGAGCGCGGTAGAAACCGTGCATCTTGAACTGGATGGGGATGAGGTCTTCGCCCTCTTGGCGACGCTCCGCGCGCGGGGCCACTCGGACGGCGTCCCTTTGAATTCTCTCTCGCTCGCCCGCTTCGGTACCCATAGGGCTAGCCACCCCTGGTTGGTCCATCCCGCCTGGATCATCCATCATCGACGGAATAGCCGACGGCGGAGGTGGAGTGGCGGCGGCCCCCTCGGTGCCGGGATGCAAGGTGACTTCGGTATCGACCTTCGAGTCTTCCTCTTTTATCCAGGCTTCTTCGGTGTCCTCGTCCGGGACCTCCTTTTGCTGCTCGAGCCAATCCTCTTCAGTGGGGTCGCCTGTGCCCCCTTCGGGATCGACCGTCCCCGGCCTTTGTGCTGAGACCAGCCCCGTTGGCAACAAGGCCAACGTCAAGATGGCTACCGTGATCCAACTATTCTTCACGTCGCACCTCCACCTTCGCATCCTCGATCTTGGGGTCGCCCGGGAGAATGCACCGTCAAAGCCGCGTCTGTCTACCAAGATCTTACAGATCGCCGCGTTCCGTGACGCCTGCGAATCATCTGCATTCGGCTGAACGGTTGTCCCCGAGGTCTTGGTGGCAGATTTTCGCCGGTACCCCCCTTTTCACTTCGAGCCGCCT
>CAXMPS010000210.1:0-3909 GCA_964194995.1 uncultured Gammaproteobacteria bacterium
AGGCGTGTTCTTCACTCCGTTCGCCCAAGCCGAATACTCAGGAACCTCAGGACAAAACCAAGTAAGCGCCCAATTCATCGCACACAGCCTCCACGCCCGCGGCCAAGGAACCCTCCTCGTCTCCCCCCAATACGGCCGCGCAGTCCAATTCCAACTCGCCCAATCAACACTCATCAGGTAACGGTCGATCCCTGAGGTGGGCCGCGAGTTGGGGATCTATGACTCAGCTTTCGGAAGCTGGGTTCGTCAGGATCGGGTCAACCGGGGTGAACGGGAGGGTGTGTCGAGAGAGGACAAGGATCGGCTGTAGGAGCTTAAACGGGAGAACTCGCGGTTGCGGATGGAGTGTGAGTTCTTAAAGCGAGCTGTGGCCTTTTGGGTGAAGGAGTTGAACGAGTGATGCTCTACCGCTTTTGTCGATCAGACAGAAGGCCGCAGGGTTTCCCGTGGAGCGCATCTGTGATGTTGCCGGGTGTCCCGGTCGCGCATAACCACTGGAAACGGCATCGCTACGGTGTTTCCACTATCGCAGAGCTCGATGAGCGACGGCTGGTCAGAGACCGAAGACATCTGGGACGAATCGGATGGCACCTACGGGTCGCCTCGCGTGACTATCGAACTGGGCAAACGGGGGTGGGTGGTGAACCGCAAACATGTCGAGCGTCTGATGCGGATCCACGATATTGCCGGATACATCCCGAAGAAGCATCGCGTCACGACGATCGGCGACGGTGGGCATCGAATCCCGGACCGCGTCCGGTGGGACTCTCTCCCGAGAAGCTCGCTGTGACCTGGTGCGGCGACATCTGGGATATCAACACGTGGGAAGGTTTCCTGTATCTTTCCTTTGTCGAAGACCTCGCCTCGCGGCGCATCCTGGGGGTGTCGATGGCCAGCCACATGCGTGCCGCTCTGGTCGGTGACGCTCTCAGTGAAGCGGTCGGGACCCGCGGCGGCAAGGTCACCGGTGTGGTGTTCCACTCCGATCGGGGCACCCGAACACCTCTGACGAGTTCGCCGAGCTGTGCGCATCACACGGGTGTCCCAGTCGGTGGGCCGCACCGGAGTGTGGTGGGACCACGCTCCCGCCGAATCGTTCCTCACCACGCTGAAGAAAGGACTCGTCCACTTGCGCACGTTTCGTAGCCGGGCTGAGGCCCGCCTCGCCGTCCGCCACTAGATCGAAGCCTGGTACAGCAGCTGCCTGCTCCACTCGAAACTCGGGTACGAATCACCAATCGAGTGAGAGGATCACTACCGTCACACCACCAACACCCTGGCCGCATAGCAACCGTGTCCGGCCAGAGGGGGGAACTCCAGGCCTGGCGGGGGGAGATCTCGAATCCGAATCTGGGCATGTGTGAGGGACCGCTCACACTGCCCATCAGAATCAAGGTGTTGCTGTCTTCTAGGTAAGCCAAGCGTCCGCTGGTCTGCCGCCGCGTCCGGCAATATGAGCGTCCGCCAGGAGACCACGCGTAACGCATATGCGCTGGGGTCTCAGGGGTGGACGCAACACTCTTGGCGAGAGCTGTGATGTCTCGCAGGGAGCTTGTTGTGCGGATGTTCACCGAGGCTGAGGTCTAGACATTCTGTCATCAGGTGGAACCCTCATTTAGTCGAGTTGCCTTGCTGCCGATTTCTTCCGGTAAGGGGGTCAGCTCGTGGAACTCAGAGGACAACGCAGGGGGACGTCGATGGGTATGGAAACGCGACAGGGACAGCGGATTGGGCGAGTCCCATTGGCTAATCCACCAGATGAGGCCCCAATCAGCTTGGTCGATGGGGACTCTGTCCCGGGTGAGGTTGATGACAGCCTCGACGAGCTTCACCAACAGGTGGCGGTTTCCGAAGAACACATCGCCAAGCTTCAGGGTCAGTTGAAGAGAGCCGCCGACCAGGAGGCGGAGACGGCGCAGCGATTCGATGGTGAACGCCAACTCAGAGCCGCCCTGGATCAACAACTCCACGGAGCTCGAGAAGAAGCCTCCCGGCTGATGCTCCAGGAAGCGTCCCAAACCCACAACACCCTGCTCGTCGAAGCCGAAGAGCTCCTCCAAACCTCTCGGGTCGAGGCCGAGCGCGAAGCCGACCAGATCACCAAGCATGCCTCCGACAAAGCAAACGAGATGATCGCCATAGCCAGACACAAAGCCATGGCAATAGTCGATGCTGGTCGCGAAGAGGCTGGGGCGCTTGAGGATGACGCGGCCCGACACAGAGATCTCACCCGTCGCTTAGGCACGGTGGAAACCAAGTGCGACGAGCTGCGGGCAACCCTCAAGCTTGTCTCCGAAATCTCGACCGACCAGCTCGTCGAGACACAAGACGCTCGGAGACAACTCGATGACGTGGACACCAACGGACCACTTACTGAACCGAACAACGAGCAGTCCACATCCGGCTCGCCTCCACAGGAGAGTTTGCCCACAGACCTCGATACGGCGCCGCGGTTCGACGGGAACGAACCTGACTCGGTCCGAGTCGAGATATCGGAAAGTCCTAAAGAATGAGGTGAGACGGTGAGGGAACGCCCTTGGTTGGTGTGTTCCCCCTTTCGACTTGTATGCCGTCCTAGGACCAAGTGAACCCGTCTGGGTCTATCGGAGACTCGTTGGCTTGAGTCCGGCTTCTTTTGCTGGACTGTTGTGTCGGTTGTGGTTGGCTTCGTATTCGGCGGGTGGGATATCTCCGATGCGTCCGAGGAGTCGGGTGTGTTGAACCAATCATCCCATTCCAGGGTGGCGTATTCGACGTCGTCGAGGTGTTCCATAGTCCTCGTTGGCGGATAACTCCGGTCCTGCACAATCCGATCACCGATTCAGCGAGGGCGTTGTCATGGGAGTCGACGACCGACCCCACGGAGGGTTGATGCCCGCTTCGGCGAGTCGTTCGGTGTACCGGATCGACAGGTTGGCTCCCGGCATCGGAGTGGTAGACGAGACGCTGCGGGTCGCCGTCGAGCCGGTCCCAGGTGGCTTGTTCGAGGGCGTCGAGGGCCAGGTCGGTCCGAAGTGACGTGGCGGCCCGATCTGGTGAACTGCTCAAGGTCGTCGTCGCTGGGTCGATATCGATGCTGCAGGGCGGGCTGGGCACCCCGGAGTAGTCCACTTCCCCCTTGTTCGCTCCGGGGTCCCCCTGCCCTGGCCCTCCAACCGAAGCCGGGGGCGGCGACCCGTGGCGAGACCCTCACCCTCTGGCCGGTTCGGAGTATCCACTGAACATCCACGGGTGATGCGCCATGTTGTCAAAGCAGCTCAAGCAGCCAGGGTCGTGGTCGATAACAGGGTATGGCGGGGTAGGGGGGAGCAAACGGACCCCGGTGATCACATCACCGCTAAGTTCAGATCTCACCGGGGTCCGCTTCCAACGACCAGTCCGCATGCCTCGAGGACCACCGAACCCGTCGCCCCCAGCAACGTATCATCCGCCAAGTCACCCCGGGTGCACAAAGCACCCTGGTCAAAGGGACTAGCCCTAACCGCCCATAATCAGCAGCACATATGCGCTATCCCCTGTACCGTTGGGATAACCACCTTGGGTTGCGTAACCGGGGTTTCGGCACCTAATCGGCTTCCGGTATCGTTGCCATCGGTGGCGGGTTCAAGGGGTTCATTGGCCCGGCACCTGCTGAGTCTCTGCTCCCGTCAACGCCGGATCCCGGAGGCACGTACTCCCGCCTGCTACTGGGGTTTCGGCGTGCCGATGACACAGCGTGTTGGGTCAGCTTGAGCGCGCCGCCTGTCTGGATAGTGTTTCACCACCCCACCACTGCAGGGAAAGAGGGGCCAAAGAGGGACGTTGTGGTCACCCGCTCGCTTGCGAATCCGCCCCTCTCGGCTCCCCCCACCTTGGGAAAACGACTACCCGACGCAGTCCCTCCCCCGGAACTTGCCGCCTCCCGCCGTC
>CAXMPS010000211.1:0-3046 GCA_964194995.1 uncultured Gammaproteobacteria bacterium
CGGATCCCGATATCACACTGTCGGTCAAAGAAAGAAATATCGGTGGTCTGGGCATTCTCATTGCCAAAAGTTTCATGGACAAGTTCATGTATCACAGGCGCAGTGGTTTTAACCAGGTGACATTGATCAAGTACTTGGATAAGGAAAATGGCAATGGCGGCTGAGCGGCCACATGAATTCAGGCAACCGATGTCAGAACGCCTCACGGACGGCGAGTGGCAGAGGATGCTCGTCGAGGGTCGAGCCGCCACCACCGATGCGGATTTCGTGACGCGTCACCGTGTGCTCCTATTCGAGAGCGCCATGGAAGTCCTTCAATCCCAGCCTCCCGTCCGAGACCCTACCGCTCCCCGGCTCAGCCCTCAGATTCGCTCGTCATGACAGATAGCATCGGCGCCTACGATGTGCCGGAAAGGGTAGTGGCCTACGATGCCGACATGGAGGTCATGCATCCACTCCGGGCCAAGATGATCGAGATTGCGGTCGAAGTACTGCCCTTTGAGTCGAGTGACTCCCTGACCGCCATCGACCTCGGTGTGGGAACTGGGTTTTTCACCGACCAGTTCTTGAACTCGTTTCCGCGGTCGAGGGTTATCGCCATCGACGGTGCCGTTTTCATGCTCGAGCTGGCAAGATCACGTTTGAGCGAGCGCTCGAAGCAAATTACCTTCGTCGTAGGGGACATTAGAAACCTGGCCCACGAGGTCTCTGTATCCTCACCCGTGGATGTCGTATTCTCTTCGTACGCTCTCCATCATCTCACTGCAACGGACAAAGCACAGGTCGTTGGCCAGGCGGTCGGTCTGCTGAGACCGGACGGCTGGTTCCTGAATGCGGATCTTGTGGCCGCGGAAAGAAGCGTTGTCGAACGTCGAATACAGGAGCTTCGCGTGTCGGGAGTCGTCCGGCGAGCCGCCGGGAACGACCGACGTTTCCAAGACGAGGTGTCGACCCGGGCCTTCCTTGATGACCTCGAGGCCAAGGAAGAAGATCAACCCCTGACGCTGGCCGAGGATCTGAGGATAGCGCGAGAGGCCGGGTTGGAAAACGGCGAGGTTTTTTGGAAGGAGTATCGGGAAGTCGTTTTCGGCGGACCGAAGTGAGGGCTCGCGAGCGGCCTACCCGCTTTGGAAGATGCTTAGTTGCTCGGTGCGGGCGATATCTTCGATGAGGTACCGGCCCACGACGCTTGCGCCTTTCGGATCGACCGCGGAACAGAACGCCCCTATGCCGAGCTTGCCTGGTGCCACCGCCATGAGGGCTCCGGAGACGCCGCTCTTGGAGGGCAGACCGACGGCAAACGCGTATTCACCCGAGCCGTCGTACAGGCCACAGGCGGTCATCAGCGTGACGACTTCGCTGATATGTTCCGGTGAGATATGGATCATCCCAGCGACCTCCGGCGTATTTCCCTGCGCCGCGAGCAGCGCGGCGAAGCAGGCAAGGTCATCGCATGACACCATCAGGGAGCAAGCGTAGAAGTAGTCCGCGAGGATCTCTTCCACGTATTCGACCTTCGACTGGTCGGTCGGACGAACTCGATGCCGGAAGCAACCGGTGTGTAGGAGCTCCCACGCCAGCTTGCGGTTGCGCTCGCCGAAGGCCCTTTCGGACTCATACACCGCTTGGTCCACGTCGATGCCGGGGTTGCGACAGACCTTGCGGACGAATTCCAGGAAGCTCTCGCGACGCGCCGTGCATGTCTCCTCGGGCAACATCGAAGTGATCAGGATCGCCCCCGAATTGATCATGGGATTGAACGGCCAGGGCTTTCCGTCGATCGTGATCCACTTCGGGTCTGCGTCGAAGTGATCGCCGGTCGGCTCCCGCCCGACCTTCGAGAAAACGAACTCCGTTCCCCGGCGGTGGAGGGTGTAGGAGAGCAGAAAAGGGATACACACAGACTGCAGGGTAAAGGTGAAGTCGCTGTGTTGTCCCCCGCCGATGACCTCCCCATCGACGAGCGTACAGATGCTGACCCCACGATGCTCCGGTAAGACCTGTGCCAGCTCCGGGATGTAGGTCGCGACGCGACCCAACGTCACCTCGAGCCCCGCCCGCTGCGCCAGCTCATCGAGTGCCTTGGAGTCCTTGTAGGTCTCGAGCGCAGCCGGGCGACGTCGTTTAGCGAAGATGCTGAGATTCTCCTCAGCTGCGATCTTCTCCAAGGCAAAGAGCCCAAAAGTAGAGTTTCCCGCCGCATCCAGGCCGGGACCGTAGGTTGCGATCCCCAGCTTCGCTGGGATGGCGCACAAGATTCCCCCGCCGACTCCCGACTTGCCCGGAATCCCGATCTTCGCCGCAAAGACTCCGGAGCCATCGTAGAGCCCACAGCTTTCCATGAGAGCGAGCACCATGATCACATGCTCCTCTGCAGCAAAGCGCTTGCCCGTTTCCGGATCGATTCCCAGGTTTGCCAACAGTGCCCCAAACCTTGCCAGGTCCGCGGTCGTGACCTCGATGGAGCACTGACGGAAATACACATCCAGAATCCCTTCGACAAACTCCCCCGGGGTCAGGTCGTGCTTGTAGGAAAACACCTTGCGATCGTTCATGATCCAGGCGAGCGACCGGTTGTTATGCCCCGTGGCCTTCTCCGAGAGATAGACCTTCTCATTGAGCTGGAGGTCGGCATTGACGCAGACCTTGCGGACAAATTCCAGGAATCCTGCGAACCGCTCGTCTGGGTCACGGCCGGGAAAGAGCGAGCTCACCACGATTGCACCCGCATTGATCATTGGATTGAGCGGACGCTTGGTGCCGGCCTGAAAACGCAGGCCTGAGTTGAAGGGCTCGCCGGTTGGCTCTTTGCCCACCCTACCAAAAACCTGTTTGGGGCCCAGCTGCTCGAGAGCGTAGAGCAAGGCGATGGTCTTGGAGGTGGATTGGATCGTGAAGGGCTGATCGAACCGACCGGCTGATACCAGAGATCCATCGGTGTAGCAGATGGAGATCCCTTGATCGTCGGCATTCGCGAGTCGCAAGTCGGGAATGTAGTCGGCAACCCGTCCGGTGGGAGCGTCGAGCTCAGCCTCCTCCAGCAGAA
>CAXMPS010000212.1:0-1647 GCA_964194995.1 uncultured Gammaproteobacteria bacterium
CCAGGGAGAGGAAATCCCGCCTGACCGGAAGGTTCCCGAGCGAAGCACCGACCTGTTCAACGAGCTGGTGCGTCGCCAGGCCGATTCGATGCAACGTAGCCGGATGCTCACGACGTGCGTGCAACGCCAGCTGCTGCCGACGAAACGCGAGTGGTGGCGCCCGTGGCGACAGACGCTTGGCAGGATCACCGAGCTGAATGAGTGGCCCAAGGCTCGGGCCTCGATCGACAACGGCGTACCGGCGACCTTATGCCTCATCAGAGTTCACGGGTTCGGCGATCCTTCTAAGCACCATCAGGTGCTGGCGATCGGCTACTCCGTGGACAATTCGCAGCGACTAGCCATCAAGCTCTACGACCCGAACCATCCCGACGAGGAGCCCGAGATCTCAGCCCAGCTCGGTACGAAGAGCCCCGACTTCGACCTGGCGCAATCAAGTGGCGAGTCCCTCTTCGGCTTCTTCGTGGCCAACTACCAGCCGGCATAACGCACCGAGCCTCTCGCAGACCAGATGCAGAGCAGATGGGGCGTCTCCGGGCACAGGTCACTTAGAGTTGCGCGCATCGACGACCTCTGCCCAAGTAGAACCTCGCCACAACGCCCACCTCCGATAAGAGAAAACATTCTCACCGACAGTTGTTGCATTCACTATCGGAGACGACAGCCTGACTCGAGTTTCGGGGCTTGGGTCAAACAGGATCAGGTCATGGAGAACTGGACTTCCTGTGTCTGCTATGGTCGGGCGGCTGACTAGTCACCCGGGCACGAAAGGGGACCTGTGATGGCCGAAGCCGAGGCCGACCAGGCGACACTCGAATTTGGGGCGTTCGCAAAGAGCGCGTACACGTACGACGATGCCACCAAGCTGGCCTGGTTCTGGCAGCAAGACGTCTACGAAACCAAGCTGCGTATGGGTCGTAAGATCAAGTGGGCGAACCAGGCGATTCTTGACCAGTTCCTCTATGAGGCGACCGGCCAGTACAACTGGATCGTCAAGAGCCCATATTCCATGTCCGACGCCGAAGCGTTGGCGGAGTACTGGTCATGCACTGTTACCGAGGCCAAGATCGTGGGTGGTCACAAGTTAGGCGGCTGGATCGTTCTCAACCAGGCTCTTGCCGCAGCTCCGCAGCAAGTCGATGTCATGATGTACGTCGTGGCTGCCGGTGACAATCTCACCAAGATCGCAAAAGCGCTCTCAAACGAGACCTATAGGGTCACGGCTGATGACATCTTTCAGATGAACCGTGATGTGATCAGCGACCCGAACCTGATCTTCCCTGGCCAGATATTGCGGATCCCGTTGGCCGCGGACTGGCACGACTACGGTGCGGATTCGGACTGATCGGACCGATCTCGCTGATGCCCTCACCCGGGCCGTCCTGCCCGGGTGATCGCTTCGGGCTGAAAGGCGGGCCATCGATGGTTCTCAATTTCCGCCTCGGCGTGGAGGTGGAGCTATTGGCGCCGCTGGGATCCGACCGGGGCACGCTCGCTGCGGTGTTGGCGCACCGGTCGGGCGGCAGCGTCGAGAAGTTCCTCTTCCCCGACGCCGAACCGTCAAAGGTCGAGGGCACGGAGCTCTTTCACAACCTGACGACCGGCTTTCGCGTGCGTGACGGCGAAGGCACCTTAGTGGCGTGGGTC
>CAXMPS010000213.1:0-3118 GCA_964194995.1 uncultured Gammaproteobacteria bacterium
GAGAGTGCCGTGTGGGCAGAGCACTTCGAGCGGTACCAACGGCTTCTCGAAGAGGGCACGCTAGTGCTTGCCGGTCCGACTCTCGGCTCGGTGAATACAGGCATCTTCATATTCGAGGCACCTGATGAATCTGCCGCTCGAAGGGTGATGGACGAAGATCCAGTCATAGCTGGCGGTTATGCCACCGGCGAGCTTCGACCATTCCGCGTCTCACTGATGAGGGGACGCGATTGACAGTTCAGCTCGGCACCGGACCACGGGCCAACCCCCGCCGCTGGAAGCACTTATGGGCGGCCTATTCGGTCATCTGGAGGCTCCTGCGACGAAGGTGACGACGATGTAGGTGGCGTGGCGGTCGAGTGACCGACTTGCCCGGTCGAATCGCATGTGGTGCGCGGGTCTGCGTACGTCTCTGAGTGGTACTCCTGCGTCGAGGGCTGCGGTGATGAAGGAATGTCGCAGGGAGTGGTGGTTGATTCGTTTCTCGATTCCTGCTCGATTGGCGACCCTTCTAACGACCCTCGACACCTGATGTCGGTTAAGTCGTGTTCCGCCGCTGGTGGTGAAGATGGGTCCTTGTTCGGGGGTTCCGACTACGAGATAAAGGGCTCGTGCGGTGTGCGGAGCGAGTCGTAGGCGGCTCTTGGATGGCTTGTGGCTCTAGCTAGCGAACGGGTACGAGTCTTCGTGGACCGGAAGTCAAAAAGGTCAAACAGGTACATGAGTTGGCACATTGTTGCCATAGTTGTCCCCTGCGGGGTAGTGGTTGTTCGTGTTACCTGTTGGGTGATGGATGTCAATGAGTTGGACAGGACCTGTCAGATGATTCTCCGGTTGTCGCGGCCTCGGAGCCGTTTGAGGTCTTCTTTCGGCGTGAGTACCGGTCGGTCTTGGGTTTGGCTTTTGTGCTCTGTGGGGATCGGGCGGTGCAGAGGAGTTGACCATGGAAGGTTTCGAGGCTTCGTTGCGCGACTGGTCCCGAGTTTCGCAGCTTGAGTCACCTGGGGCGTGGGTTCGGAAAGTTGTGTCGAACTCGTCGGTGGCGCGGTTTCGGAGGCTGGCAGCCGAAGCTAGAGCGAGGGTTCGGCTTTCCGCCCGGGATTATCAGGGTGGTCTAGACGAAGGTGGGAACGTCGAGGTGTGGGAGGCGGTCCGTAGGTTGCCTCGAAGGCAGCGGCAAGTAGTCGCCCTGTTCTACGTAGAGGGATTCACTCGTAGCGAGACCGGCCAACTGCTCGGCATTTCTGAGGAGTCAGTGAAAACGCATCTTGACCGGGCGCGCCAGCGACTGGGACGGGAGTTGGATGATCATGCCGACGGTTGATGAACGCTTGAAGCAAGCAGCCGCCGATTTGAAAGCAGAGTTGGCGCGGACCCGGATTCCGGACACTCCCGACAAAGGAAGGAAGGGTTTCGGCTGGGTGGGAGCCGCCTTAGCCGCGGTGGCATTAGTGGTCGGTCTTGTTTGGCTAGCTCCATTCTCGGGAATCGACTCTCAGGATGATGCGGCTCCCACAACGGGGGAACTGACGGACCAAACCTCGGTCCCGGAAACGGCGCCACCTACAACGTCGCCTCCACCGGCCACGACCGCTCCACCCCCAACACCCCCCACCACCTCAGCGCCCTTCACAGTGTCTCTACCGCCGGACGGTCCGATCTTCGGGGAGGAGACCGGTGTGGTATTCCTATTCGATGATGGCCTCGAAGGGCTAATCGCGGTCGACCCCGACGGTCGTCTGGCCCAGCGCAGTCCGGTTGAGGGGCAGCGAGCAGGAGACGAGCCGTATTCGATGATCCGGGTGGGTGACAAACTTGTTGTTGGGTGGGCTCAGATTCACGCTGTTGATATCGCAACCAGAGAGGCCATGTCGCTCGGCCAAGCCACCATCTTCGTTCCCGCAGCCGACCCCAACGGTGTATGGATGATAAATTTCCCCGGGGGACTTATCGGCCTCGGACAGCCGCAGGTGTGGCAGGTCGATGTCGTGTCAGGGGAGCCTCTCACCGAACCGACAGTTCTCCCCTCCGATGGGTTACCCGAAATTGGGATTGAAGGTGGCCTGGCCCTCTCAGCCGACTCCGGATTGGATCTTTGGGATCTGGCGAGCGGTCAGATCACTCACCTAGCAGCGGATGGTCCCGGCGTTGTGTTTGATGTCAATGGCGTGGAGCTCGCTTGGTGCACGATCGAGTGCACAACATTGGTCATCACCAATACGACGACTCTCGAATCCGAGGAATTTGACCCGCCCGAGGGTTATGACAGGTTCGTAGCCCGTAGAGGGGCATTCCGCGGTCCGAATCAGATCTCCCCGGGTGGTCGATATCTTGCTGCCCTGGTCGGACCCGTCGATAGCAACAACGCGATCTGGATCCTCGACCGTGACACCGGGAACACATCTGTGGTCTCTGATCCGGCGACCTACGTCGACTATCTGGCATGGACGCCCGACGGCGGCTACCTCTTCGCGACGTCTTGGTCGTATCAACTGTCCGCTACGGCGGTCTGGCGGTATCAGGTCGCCGATCAGGAGTTCAGATCGGCGGTCTTGCCTTTCGGCGGCGCCCTCAGCCTCGTTGTTGTCGACGACTCCGTTATCGACGCCTACATCGGTGACGAGCCGGGCGACCTTGTCCAATGTGTCACACGCCAAGGACAGCCCAAGTCAGGAATGTGCACCTTCGGCTACTGACCACCTCGCCGATGAGCAGACTTCCGGTCGTCGCCTCGATGAGAATCCCCGGGTCGGGGACCGTGTACGCATCGAAATCGCCTACGACGGACAGGCCTCCGCGGCTGCTGACGCCGGCGAGTCGGCTGTCTGGCGGTCGGACTTCTGGAGCGGCGAACCCGGGGTTTGCCCAACTTCGGCTTCGGCACCAAATCCAAGTAACCAAAACGATGCTCAAGGCATTCATTGCCCAGTGTCATAAGCAGCGGATCCCGCAACACCGTAGAACCGGCATTGGACTCACCGACGAATGCGGATCAGTCAGCCATCTTTATAGACGAGAAAGGACTGTCTCTCTCGGGAGGCGCTCCTTCCCGTCGTCCGCGCCAAAACGAGTCGATAGCGGACCGGACATACCGGGTGTGGTCTCTGGGAGTGGATGC
>CAXMPS010000214.1:0-1924 GCA_964194995.1 uncultured Gammaproteobacteria bacterium
ATTATTCAGCGGGCTCCTCAGGACCTATCGACGTCGAGATTGTCGAGCACGGCCTCGAGATCCTGCGGCAGAGGAGCCGCTGCTGAAACCGGCTCACCGGAGCCCGGGTCGACAAATTCAATCTCACTGGCGTGAAGAAAGGTCCTCGGCGATCCGACTGATGTGGGCCCTTTTCCGTAGGTTCGGTCGCCGATGATCGGATGGTCGATGGCCGAGAGATGAACTCTGATCTGATGCGTCCTTCCGGTCTCCAGTCTCACCTTCAACAGGGCGACGTCGCTGTCTTGATAGGTCCTCATGACCTCGTAGTGAGTGGCAGCGTGCTTTCCTGACTCAACTACGGCGCGTCGGGTAGGGCGTGCCGGGTCTCGGCCGATCGGAGCTTCGATGGTCCCCGTCGGAATGGGGAAAGTTCCATCTACCAATGCCAGGTAGACCCGCCTGATCCGCCTCGCCTTCAAGTCTGCGGTCAGCGACTCGTAGGCTCGCTGGGTCCGAGCAATCAACAAGACGCCGGACGTGTCCCGGTCGAGACGATGAACCAGGCCCCACCGTCCTGCCGTGCCGACGCCTTCGAGATCCGGATATCGGTAGAGGAGGCCGGCGGCAAGAGTTCCGAGAGTTCGCCCTGACCCAGGATGAACCACCACTCCCGCCGGTTTGTCAACCACCAGATACGCAGAAGACTCGATCACGATCTCGAATTCGACCGGCTCGGGCTTCAGAATCGGTTGATCGCCGGGCCTTGGGGCCCGAATCTCAGAACCTTCCTTCACCTGATCCCGCGGCCGGGCAACGGAACCATTGACCAACACACCCTTGTCAAACAGGAGTCGCGCCTCGTTTCTGCTGATCTTCAGGAGAACCGCCAGGGCCTTGTCAACTCGGGAGCCGGAAAGCTCCGCCGGTACCATCAAGGTCAGCGTGTCAGCCACGCTTGAATCAATAGCAAAAACACGGCGGTGGTGATGGCCATGTCGGCAATGTTGAAAGTAGGAATCCACCACAGATCGATCCAGTCGATCACCTTCCCATCGAGAAATCCGCTGCCTCGGTAGATCCGGTCGACGAGATTGCCGATGGCACCTCCGACGATCAGCCCGAACGCGACAACCTCGAGGGTTGGTCGCTCCTTTTGCAGCGACCAGAGGACGCCAATGGCAACTGCGATGGCAGCCAGACCGACAAAGGGACCAGCGTTGGGGAGAAGGGAAAACGCCGCTCCGGGGTTCTCGACGTAGGTCAGGCTCAGAAAACCGGGGATGACTTCAATTGGTTCATCGACGAGCTCAATCGAGGCCCACCGTTTTGTCAGAAGATCGACGGTGACGACGGAAATCGCCAACCCGACCACAAGGAGATAGCGGCGTATCAACTCTTTTGGGCGCAGGTCACGCACAACGTCGTGTAGGGAAGGACGTCGAGCCTCTCCACTGGAATCGAGTTACCACAGCTTTCACACAGGCCGTACTGGCCCGCCGCCACTCGCTCCAGGGCATGATCGACCTTGCCCAGGAGGTTGACCGTGTTCTGCTCGATTGAGAGCTCTTTCTCGTATTCGAACTTCATGGAGCCCGCCTCGGCGTTGCCGGGATCGGGGCTCCGATCCGATGAGCTCTCGGTCAGCCGGGCCACCTCCAGCTCCCGCTCGTATTCATCAATCAGCGACTGGAGACGTTTCCGCTCCTCTTCGAGCCGCTCTCGGAAGCGCTCAACCGTGGACTTCGCAAGTTGTCTGACCATTGCAGTTCGCCTCAATAAAAGGGTCGAAACCCTACCAAGTACCGGACGCTAAATACCCAGGAGTCCCTGTTGCCCGACCTCCCTCCGGTGACGCGCCGACGCTGACCCGCACCTTCTCGCCGTGCAGGCCGCTGATCCCGGGCTTGTGGGATCCTGGAACCACCCACACATAGATCGCCAC
>CAXMPS010000215.1:0-2514 GCA_964194995.1 uncultured Gammaproteobacteria bacterium
GAAGCTGCCTCTCACGCCGACCCCAGAACCACGATGCGATACGACCGAGCGCGCCGCTCACTCGACCGGCACGCCACCTACATCGTCGCCACCTTCGTCGCCGGAGCCAGCCGATGAGCTAGCCGCATATGTGCCGATATGCGCTACCTGCTCTTGATGTCTTCGAGTGTCGGACACGGGTCGATCCGATAGGTCAGACACTCTTGGGGCGTGAATCCCCGCAGCATTGAGGCGCGGACGTCATCGATCAGATTCTGGACATCCAGAGACACCGTCGCCCACGATCCGTCCGACGTTCCCACCAGGATCTCATTGGCACTGAGCCAATACACGTCCGAGGCCCGAGGGACGCCGACGGATTGGATCACCGTGTCATTGCCCAGATCGACGATGTGGATCGCTTGCTCGTCACCTACGGCCAACAGCGAGTCGTCGGGGCTGATCGAAATTGCCCTGAGGTCGCCGAGCCCCAGTTCGATCTTGCGGGCATCCCATGTCTCGGTATCGACGATGACGACATTCCCGACATCCTTGATCGCGGCGAGTCTCCCTGACTGAGAAATGTCGCCACGAATGGCATCTGCGGGGAAGTCGAGCAACGTTTCCCCGGTCTGACGATCGATGGCATAGATCACGTTGTGGTTGAACCCCATGACCCAATCGTCCGAGAAGGTGAGGATCCCCGGTGGAGCATCCACTGCCTCTCGACCAACGATCTCGCCGGTTTCGGCGCTGAAGAACAGCCAGTCGGCGTCACCACCCGGCCGAGCAACGATCGAGGTGCCGTCCGCGCTGGCGGCCAGCACGAATAGGGGCTCGCCGGTATCGCGGCAGGTCTCGAAGTCATCGGTCTCGCATCCGACGATGAACTGTTGTTCTCCGGTGGCCGGGTCATAGGCCATCCAGCGACCGGCGTCGTTATAGACAAAACGCCCGTCGAGCATGGGGACGATGCGGTCGGTCTCGGTGAATCGATCGGGGTCGTGGCTCTGGATCTGGGGGTATGGAGCATGATCGATGAGTGACCCCGATGAGCGGTCGAAGAACCGAACGAACGACGCGCCGGCCACGATGTCGGCTGCGACGAATGCTCCCATTTCGGGGCCAAGCGCAAACGAGTTGGCGTCGACCCACGCCGTCTGGCTCAGGTCACCGACCGGATCCCTTCCGGTCCTCGGCGGAGTCAGATCCCACACCTCCACCTCGCCCTCGAAGTCGCCGGTATACGCCTTCATCGTCCCTTCATCGAGATGAGTCCACTCGGCCGTGCCACTGGGTAGCCGATAGAGGATCTCGGCGCTGGCAACGCCCCATACCAGGGTGTGCGAAGTGTCGTTGCCATAGATGACGTAGTTGTCGTCAGATGAGAACCTGACACCGTGGGGGATTTGAGGAAACTCGAATGGGGTCAAGAAGGTGAGACGCTGTCCGGTCGACGTGTCATAGAGGCTCACGCGAAGCGACTCCGGATCAGACGTCACGATCTTCGCCCCATCACTCGTGGCGTCTCCAAATCCCCACGACTCTCCAATCGAGCTGACCAACTCATAGTCGGCGTCGTACAGCTCAGTGGTGCGGGCCCCGAAGACGAACAAGCGGCCGAGGTCATCGAATTCCGGTATCGGTCCGAAGACCGGAGCATCCATCGGGAGGTCCAGGACAGCCTCCGACTCCCAGGTCGAGGTGTCGAATACTTCCACCCACCACCCGCTCGGTGCCTCAGGTCGCCCACACGGCTCGAACCCGTTCTTCACGGCAAGACGACCGTCGAGGGACCAGACGCCAATGTCCACACCGAGGCAGTCCCCATAGTCCAACTCGACGATTTCAGAACCGTCCACTCCGTCCAGAATCACGATGCGATTCGGTCGTGGGTCCTCAGTCGCACCGGGGCGCGCAGCGGCGAGTAGAGCCGCCGGTTCCATGACACCGACCGCAACCATGCTGCCGTCGTGATTCACGGTGGAATGAAACACCGTGTCTTCAGAGGGCGGTTGGTCCTCCGGTCGCAACCGCCACTCCCACATCAAGGCCATTGAAGGAGCCTCGTACATCCGGACGACATTGCCGACCGACGACGTGACAACTGCCTGGCTGCCGTCGTCTGACACGGCCACCCGAGCGACCCCATCGACGTCGATGACTGCCTCCAGCCGGTCGGCCGCAGCAGCCTGCCACAGCGAGTTGATGACCTCGACGGGCTGGTCGCTCCCGCCTGGGGTCACTGAGATTGCTTCGAGCGCCAGCAGCTTCGCCAACACCGGGTCGGAGTCCACCACTCCCACCGCAGAGGCCGCCAGCTCCCGGGCTTCGGCTAGAGCGGCGTTACGAGAAGATTGGACCGCGGCGAACGCGGCCACAATGCCAAGAACTACCACGAGTGCTGTTGCCGCCCAAGCGGTCCGAATGGTGCGACGGTGTTGTTTGACCTCCTCAGACTCCAACTCATCCTTTGGGATGCCTCGAAGCGCCGCGGCCACATCGGCGACCGCCGATGAGAACCGCGGGTTCTTC
>CAXMPS010000216.1:0-3837 GCA_964194995.1 uncultured Gammaproteobacteria bacterium
GAGCAGGTCAGCTTCGGGAAGTTCGACAATGTGCGCAACGCCCTGGAAGTCGCTCGGACCGCACGATCCATCCTCGGTGCCAACGGAATCACCTTGGAATACCCGGTTATTCGGCACATGGCCAACCTGGAAACCGTCTACACCTACGAGGGAACCAACGAAATCCACACTCTCGTCATGGGCCAGGCCATCACCGGCCTAAGCGCCTTCACCTAAGCCTTCTGTGAGTCTTTCTTTCCGTGAGCCGGCGAAAAGGGCTCACAGAAAGGAAGCCAGGTCGCCGTTGTGGACGATTTCGAGGTCCTCCACCCCCAGCCAGAGGGCGACCGAGTCGAGTTCGGCACGCAGCTCCCGGCCTGCCCGAACCCGATCGACGCCAAGTTCAGCCCAGGCGCCCTTGACCCTGAGCACTCCCCTGGCGCGATCGGTCTTGAGATCCACCCGGGCAACCAACTCTCCATCCAGCAGGAAGGGAAGCACGTAATAGCCGTGCACCCGCTTGACCTCGGGGACATAGATCTCGATGCGATAGTGGAAATCCCACAGACGGTCCACCCGCGGCCGACACCAGATCAGACTGTCAAAGGGCGACAACAGAGCCCGAACATCCACCTGTCGCGGTAGGCGGGCCTGAGGATGGAGAAAGGCCTTTGTGTCCCACCCCTCGACTTCGACTTCGGTGAGTTGCCCTTCCTGCACCATCCGTTCCACCAGCGGACGGACATCCGGCACTCTGAGCCGGTGGTAATCGGCAAGGTCGGCGAGTGCCGCCACTCCCATCGACCTCGAAGCCATCTCCAATAGCCGACGCTGACCCTCCTCGCGGGACAGACCTGCGATCGAAAGAGCCGAATCGCGGATCACGTCCTCGGTTGCTCCATAGAGACGCACGAAGTTCACCCTGTCGAACACGGTGATGTCCCCCTGATGGAACAGGGCCTCGAGAGCAACCTTCCCCTTGCTCCATCCCCACATCGAGTTGGCATCCCGCTGGCCTGGGTTCTCGAGGTCTCTTGTCTGGAGCGGACCGTCCGCCCTCACCTGATCCAGGACTCGACTCAAGTAGCCGGGGTCTTCCTTCTTGATCCTCTCCACCCTGTTCCAGCTCCAGGGGGCCTCCATCCTCCAACGCCACAGCGGATAGTGCTCCACCGGGATCAGCGACGCCTCGTGACCCCAATACTCGAATTGCTCGCCCGAACGCCAGAGCCATTTATCGAGGGCGGCGCGGTCATAGGCACCGAGACGTGAAAAGAAAGGCATGTAATGGGCGCGACTGAAAACGTTGACCGAATCGAGCTGAACCAGCCCGACCCGATCGAGCACCCGGCGGAAGTGCCGCACGTCGATGCGTCCCGACGGTCTCTGGTCGGTGAATCCCTGAGCGCCGAGCGCGTAACGGCGTGCTTGGTCAATGGAAAGGCGACGCATGCTCGGGAGAAGATAATCATGCCATCATGCACCGAGTGATCGAGCGCTACAGCCTCCCCGTGATGGCCGACATATGGTCGGAGCAACGCAAGCTGGAAGCCTGGAAGCATGTCGAGGTGCTGGCCCTGGAAGCATGGGAAGAGCTGGGCAAAGTACCACCGGGTGTTGCCGCAAGTACCGAAGCAGCTGCCTGTCCGACGCCCGCCGAAGTCGCCGAAAGAGAAGAGGTCACCAACCACGACCTGGCAGCCTTCGTCGACCTGCTCGGATTAGGCGCAGGGACCGAAGCGTCTGGATGGGTCCACTACGGGCTCACCGCATCCGACGTCCTCGACACGGCGGGGGGCACTCTCCTCCGGGACGCGGCCGACCTGCTCCTGACAGAGTTGGCGAACCTGTTCAACACGGTGAAGTCACGCGCCGGAGAGCACCGAGACACCTACATGATCGGGCGCACCCACGGAATCTGGGCAGAGCCGACGACATTCGGCCTCAAACTGGCCGGTTGGGCATTCGAGCTCGCCCGAGACCACCAGCGACTCGCGGACGCACGGGAGGCAGTGGCGGTAGGAAAGATCTCGGGCGCAGTAGGCACCTACGCTCACGTCCCTCCAGTCGTCGAGCAGCACGTCTGCAATGCCCTTGGCCTTGCAATCGAACCGGCTTCAACCCAGGTCACCGCACGCGATCGACATGCTCAGTACCTACAGACGCTGGCACTGATCGGCGCATCCATCGAGCGGATGGCCACCGAGATCCGACACCTCCAGCGGTCAGAGGTGGCCGAGGTCAGGGAGGGTTTCCGTAAGGGGCAAAAAGGCTCGTCTGCGATGCCACACAAGAGGAATCCGATCCTCTCCGAGCGGATGACCGGGATGGCTCGGCTCCTCCGCGGATATGCCCAGGTCGGGCTGGAGAACATCGCATTGTGGCATGAGCGGGACATCTCCCACTCGTCGGCGGAGCGAGTGGTTCTCCCCGATTCGTCCATCGCTCTCCATTACATGCTTGTGAAGTTCCGGGGTCTCGTCGAGAACCTCGTGGTCGACGAAGAACGGATGCTGCAGAACCTCGCGGCGACGCAGGGCCTGGTTTTCAGCCAGGCCGCGTTGCTGGCGCTAGTCGAAACAGGCCTGGCAAGGGACGAGGCCTACCGGCTGGTCCAGCGCAACGCCATGGAAGCCTGGAACGGAAAAGGTCATCTCCGCGACCTTCTAGCCGACGACAACGAAGTCAGCCTTGCGGATGACACACTGGACAGCCTGTTCTCGACCGAGAGTGTCAGCGATTCGATCTCGGTTGTCTTCGACCGACTCGAAGTATTAACGATTCCCCACGAGCCCGCTCAGCAGACTCCCTAGGCCAGAAGCTTCGCTTTGGCCGCGGTGCCCCCACACCGAGCTTGGAAGCGAGAGACGGCCAATCGTCATTGGCCCTGATCCTCATCCAGATGAGCGAATGTGAACCGTTCCCGTGAACAGGCCGACGACTCTTCCGTCCTGATTGGTGACCTCGACCTGATATGTGCCCAGCGTCCGACCCCGGGAGGATTCGATCACCCTTGCCTCCAAACGATCACCAAGCCGGGTTGCCGCCGTAAGAACCAAGTGAGTGTCAATCGCAACAGCTCGGTCGCCCTCGTTGTTTGATGCGAGAGAGAAAGCGCAGTCGGCAAGCGAGAAGACCATCCCACCGTGGCCAACGTCAAGGAAGTTGAGGTGTGCTTCGACGACCCACAGCCCGACGACGATCTCGTCCGAAGTCACAGCCACCAGTTCGACCTCCAGAGCTCTTGCGTAGGCGTCTGAGGCCAGCATCTTTTCGGTCCGGTGGCGGTCGAATCCTGACATAGGGCGCGAGGATAGGGAGGCGGCCAGAGTGCCCTGCTCTCGTCTGCCTTTCTGGGCGGATTCTTTTTGGACGCTCCAAAAGGAATCCGCCCAGAACGGGTATGGCATTGCCGGAGGGCGCCTCGGATGGGTTCAACCCCAAAAGAGACCTGCATTACCCTGCCGGCACGTGACGGCATTACCTCATATCGCATCGGGCAAGGTCAGGGAGATCTATGAGGTGGACGCCGAGCATCTGCTATTCGTTGCAACCGACCGGATTTCGGCCTATGACGTCATCCTTCCTCAGATGATCCCCAACAAGGGCAAGGTCCTCACCGGGTTGAGCCTTCACTTCTTCGACCTGCTCGACACGCCAAACCACCTCGTCAGCACCAATCTGGCCGACATTCCCGGCTTGTCGGACAAAGAAGCTGCCGACCTGAAGGGCCGCGCCATGGTCGTCCGCAGAGCCGAGGTCGTCCCGGTCGAGTGCGTGGTCCGGGGCTACCTCTACGGCTCCTCATGGCGCGAGTATCGAGACGGTGGAGGACCCACCACCGAGCATCTTCCTTCC
>CAXMPS010000217.1:0-1981 GCA_964194995.1 uncultured Gammaproteobacteria bacterium
CTGCCCATCGCCGGTAGTGAAGATGGGTCCTTCGGTGCGTTCTCCGATGGCGAGATAGACGGTGCGGGCGGTGCGTGGCGCCATGGGGACGATGACGGTCTTGCCGCCTTTGCGACGGACCCGCAGCGTGTGATGCCCGCGCTCGAGGCCGACATCAGCGATATTGGTGCCCAGGGCTTCAGAGACGCGGAGTCCGTTCAATGCGAGTAGACAGGCCAGAGCATGATCCCGAGCACCCGACAACCCAGCTTGGACCAAGAAGGCGCCAAGCTCGTTTCGATCCAAGCCAAGGATGGTCGCCTCATGACGAAGCCGTGGACGCCGCACATTGGTTGCGGGGTTGTGGGTGAGGAGTTCTTCTTCGACGCAGTACCGGTAGAGACCGGCAACCGTAGAGAGGCGTCTGGCGATCGTCGTACCCGCCGCATTGTGGTGTTCGAGCCAACGGGCGAACAACTCGATATGGGTCCGACGCACATCAAACAACCCGATGCCCTGCTGGTGACACCAACCGACGTACTGGCGAAGATCCTGCTGATACGCCAGTCGGGTGTTCCCCGAGTAGCCCGCCAGGAACCCACCGAGCGCCAACTGCACCTCAAAGTCACGATCTTCACGGCGAACAACCAACTCGGCCGCTGCACCAGTACCCATCTCGTACCTCCAGACTCACGTCGAGAAGCACCAACCTGCACACACCCCCAACCCAACCAGCCAGGTAGCGCATATGTGCCGTTATGGGTGGGTGTCTAGACGGTCTTGTTGCGGAGGTAGGCGTCGGCTTCTTCGAGTTGGGTTTCGGGGAAGACTTTGATCCCGTTGGCGGTGAGGAGGAACGTGAGATCAGCAAGGGCTGTGAATTGACCCTCGACGAAGCCGTCGACTACGCCCAGGAGCACATCACCGGGTAGCCGACGATCAGAGACGCAGAGGCCTACTTGTCCTTCTTCTTATCCTTGGCCTTGCCGGAGTTCCCGGGTGAGTCGGGGCGTCCGTGGCTCCGATCGTCGTCATCGTCGGTGGCGCTGGTTTCGTCCTTGTGGTGTCCTCGGCCAGGGTGATCTTCGCCCTTGTCCTTCTTGCCGTGTTCACAGTCGGCCAGCGCGGTTGTGAAGTCGATCGTGCCCCCTTCACCGATCGTTGCCTCAGCGAAGTCCTGGGTCTTCACCTGCTGGTCGTCCTTGCCGAGATTCGACTTCGCCAGCCAGCGGTTGAGGCACCCGTGCCCCTGCATGTCGATGACCTCGTTGAACAGCTTCATGAACTGGCCGTGGTTGATATGACCCCGCGCGCCGACCGGAATACCCGAGATCCCGCACTCATCGATGGCGTCGTTGTAGGTGACGGCCTCGGGAGGCTCGGCGCCCTCCTCCGATTCGTCGTCGGTCGGGTTGAACGTGACCTCGTCCTGACCGTCCGTCAGTCCGGTGATCGAGGCACCGCCGTCACCCCCTGCTTCGTAGGTGGCGGTCAGCGTGCCGTCGAAGGCGCAGTCGAAGCTCGAGGTCTCGAGATTCTGGGTCTTGTAGAAGAAGAGCTGAGCCTGCGGGTCATAGCCAAAGCTGAAGCGTGTGTCGTCGCGAGAATCGGCGTCGTCGGTACTGGCCGCAGCAACACCCACAGTGAACAACAGACTGAACGCAGCCACCACCGCGATGATCCGATATCTCATTCCTGGCTCCTTGGTTCTGACCCTCTGCTCAACAAGCATCGACGAATCAGACGCTACGCCTTGAATCAACGGGCGCAAATAGACACGGATATAGCGCGAAGGGGCTGATCATCTGCCCAATTCGAATCTCGCGCTGCGCGAGCTATTCCTCTCTCTGAGGTAGCCCATAACCGGCAATATGGGCGGCCCACCCCCTGATCTCAGGTAGCGCATATGTGCCGTTATGGGCGGCGATTCAAGAGGTGTATTCGATGTCGCCAGTAAATGTTTCCATGCCCGTATCCGGGCCGGTACTGACCACCCAGAAAT
>CAXMPS010000218.1:0-1602 GCA_964194995.1 uncultured Gammaproteobacteria bacterium
GGTGACGTCCTGGATCAAGCATGAGACCATGGTTTCACCTGATGACGTTTCTCCTGTCACCTGGCACGGTTCGACGATCTCCCAATGTTGTTTGGCGTTCATCAGGATCTCCTCGGCGTGTAGAGGAACTTGACGTTCGCCACCTTCATGCGCCGCAAGCCACCTGTCGAGGTCGAAGCTGTTCTTGGCATCCAGCGCAGAGAGCACCGCCGCCAGCGCCGCATCATCCGACAAGTTCGTTGTAGTGGTCGTGGCTGTGGTCGTCGTTTCAACCAACGGAACCGTGGTAGTGGACCCAGTGGCGCTACTTGAAGGGGCACCGTCGCCTGTCACTTCCCCACCACTACACGCTGCAATAAGGAGAGCGGAGGCAACCAACCACAAGGTTGGTCGCTTACCCGTGTTGTTGGACGGTCTCGACATTCCCACTCCTTCTATGAAATGCCCTCGTTGAAGATCCACACAGCAGCCCCAGCGTTGTCCTGGCCCCCGACTGCAATCAGGCCGGAACCCCAGGCGACCAAGCCGCCGAGGCCCGATCCGCCGAAGGTTGCTTCGTCGTAGGGAACCCTGGTCCAAGTGATCCCATCAACGGAGGTCCACATGCCGCATACAGCTCCAGCACTGATCACCAAATCTGTGTGATATCGCCCACTTCGACGAATGCGCGAGAACGGCACCTCGGCGCTCGCTTCGCCTTGGTTGTAGGTTTCGACCTGATGAGCGAGTTTCAGGATCGTTGGAGCCGCTGGTTGCTGCACGACCGGTTCGGCGGCGACGAGGTCGCGTTGCAGCGCACGTTGGAGTTCCTCGAACCGATCCGGGACAGGGTCCTAGCCGCGGCACGGATCAACCCGGGTGATGCAGTGCTGGATGTTGGATGTGGAGACGGCCTGCTCGGGTTCGGTGCGCTCTCCCTGGTCGGCGACACCGGGGGTGTGGTGTTCGCCGACGTGTCCGAAGAGCTATTGGACCAGTGCCGAGCCATCGCCGCAGAACTGGGGATGGCCGACTACTCCCAGTTCGTGAACACCGACGCCGAGACGCTCGACGGGATCGAAGACGGGTCCGTCGATGTCGTGATGACCAGGTCGGTGCTCATCTACGTTGAGGACAAAGCCAGCGCCTTCGCCTCGTTCCATCGGGTACTGCGACCAGGTGGACGGATCTCCCTGTACGAACCGATCAACCAGCGCTACACCGAACTCAACCGAGACACCCTGTTCGGCTACGACGCCGCGCCGATCCAAGACCTCGCCGCCAAGGTGTGGACCATCTTCGAAGCCGCCGCGCCGGCCGATGGGCCAATGATGGGCTTCGACGAGACCGACCTGTACCGGCTTGCTGAAAGCTCGGGATTCTCTGACGTCGCGGTGACCTTAGAGCTCTCAAGCACCGACCGACCCCCGTTCGCGGGCGTGGCTTGGGACGATTTGATGAAGATCAGACCCAACCCCCACGCTCCCACCTTCGGCGAAGCGATCGAGCAGACTCTCAGCCCAGACGAAGCTGGGACACTTGAGACGTATCTCCGTCCCCTGGTCAACGAAAGTACCCGAGGACGCTTCCGCAGCGCCGACGCCTACGTCTTCGCAGTACGGC
>CAXMPS010000219.1:0-3062 GCA_964194995.1 uncultured Gammaproteobacteria bacterium
GTCGACCATTCAGCTCGACTTCACTCTTCCTGAGCGGTTCGAACTCGAATACGTTGCCGCCGGCAATGTGACAGAGCGGCCCTATATGATTCATTGTGCCAAGGCCGGCTCGATCGAGCGCTTCGTTGGGATTCTGGTGGAGCATTACGCCGGTGCCTTCCCCATGTGGCTGGCACCGGTTCAAGTGTCGGTGATACCGGTGGCCGATCGCCACGACAAGTACGCCGATCATGTGGCCCACCAGCTTCGGGCGGCGGGGTTGCGAGTCGAGGTCGATGTCTCCGGCGACACTGTCGGCGACAAGATTCGGATCGCTCTCACTCAGAAGCATCCGGCTGTGATCGTCGTTGGTGATAACGACACCGAGAACACCAGCGTCGGACTGCGGTTCTATGGAGAGGACAAAGACACCCGGGGGGTTCCACTTGATTCTGCTGTCGACAAGCTGGCCGAGATGGCCAAGGCCCCCGGGACATGAGCGAGCAGGAACCACGGGTAGACCGTGGCGGAATCCACATTGAGAGTGACCTGGCCGAGTCCTTGGTCATTGAGGAGGAGCTCGACTCCAACGTCGTCGGCCCCTACCGGTTTCCCGCTCCCACCCGTCGACGAATCTCTGGCTGGATTTTTGTTGTCTTTGCGGTGGTAGCCCTGCTGGTCATCGATGGCGGGTGGCTCCCTGCCATCGGTTTTTTCGTCCTGGCGATCTGGCAGTTTGCGTCGGCTTGGCCCTTGAACATCGATGAGCACAAGGCGCTGGAGATCGCAGCTGCTGCGGTCAGTTTTCCGGTTGGGCACGCGTCGGCGGCAGTGACCTTCCGGGGGATCCGGTCCCGACCCCGGTGGAGTGTGGTGCTTTATTCGGCCGACGAGCCACCGGATCAACGTGGCCTCGTTGTTGTAGACGCGGTATCCGGCGAGATCGACGAGGTTCCCTACGTAGAGAGTGTTCCCGAGGTCTAGGAACCTGCTGAGGTCTCTCGGCCGCTAGCGCTGATCGATGTCGACGAAGTCCCTGGCAGCAGGTCCTGTATAGAGCTGTCGCGGACGAAAGATCTTGCTATCCGGGTCTGCCGAGAGCTCACGCCATTGCGCGATCCATCCCGGCAGTCGACCCAGTGCGAAGAGAACCGTGAACATGTCGGTTTGGAATCCCATCGCCCGGTAGATGATGCCCGAGTAGAAATCCACGTTGGGATAGAGCTTCCGGGAGACGAAGTATTCGTCCTCAAGAGCGACCCGCTCGAGTTGAATCGCCACGTCTAGCAACGGGTCATCGATTCCGAGCGCATCGAGAACATCCTCCGCAGTCGCCTTGAGGATCTGAGCTCTCGGATCGAAGTTCTTGTAGACCCGATGGCCGAAGCCCATCAGACGGAACGGGTCCTCCCTGTCCTTGGCTCGCTTGACGACGGTGTCGATGTCGTCCCCGCTCTCCACGATCTGCTCGAGCATCTCGAGTACAGCCTGGTTAGCCCCGCCGTGGAGAGGCCCGGAAAGGGCATGAATCCCGGCCGCGATCGAGCTGAAGATATTCGCCTGGCCGGAGCCGACGAGTCGCACGGCGGAAGACGAACAGTTCTGTCCATGATCAGCGTGAAGGATCAGGAGCATGTTGAGCGCCTTCGCCACGATCGGATCGACCTCGAAGTCCTCAGCAGGGACGGAGAACATCATCTTCAGGAAGTTCGAGGCGTATGGGAGCTCATTGTCCGGGTATGCGTAAGGCTGATGAACCCGGTACTTGTAGGACCAGGCGATCATCGTTGGGGTCTTGGCAACTAGGCGGTGCGCGCTGATGTCGACCGACTCCTCGTCGAGAGGGTTGAGAGCATCGGGGTAGTAGGTAGCCAATGCCGAGGTTGCCGATGCGAGTATCTGCATGGGATGAGCCGAATGGGGGAACGCCTCAAACAGGTGTTTGACATCCTCCCTGAGCAGCGTATGCCGTGTGATCGTTTCCAGATAGATGTCGAACTGACTCTGCGTCGGCAACTCCCCGTACTGAAGCAGATAGGAGACCTCCAGGAACTGGGCGCTCCCGGCGAGTTGCTCGATGGGGTAACCCCGATAACGGAGGATGCCCTCCTCGCCATTGATATAGCTGACTTTGGATTCCCGCTCGGCGGTGTTGGCGAACCCACGGTCGGCGGCGATCAGGCCCAGTTCCGCGCGCAAATTCCCCACGTCCACGGCGGTTTCACCCTCGGTTCCGACATAAGTCGGAAGGGTCAGCTCTTTGTCCCCATGTCGGAGCACGGCGTCAGGCATCTAAACTTGATTCCTTCCCGTAGCGGTAGATCAATCGTCCGAGGCATTCGCCGCGGCGATCACCTGCTGAGCCTCATTGTGAGGCACTTCGGCGTAATGATCGAATTCGACTTCGAAGCTACCCCGTCCTGAGGTCAATGAGCGAAGCTCGGCGGCATACGTTTGGATTTCCGACATCGGGATCTCGGCGACAACCGATCTCGAGTTGGCTTCGCCATCCATTCCGAGAACTCGGCCCCGTTTGGAGTTGATGTCGCCCATCACATCGCCGAGATACTCCTCTGGAACCGTGACAACCACCCGCATGACTGGCTCCAGGAGAACCGGCCGCAGCGATGGTGATGCCGCCCTGAACGCGTGAATCCCGGCCATACGAAAGGACATTTCGTCGGAGTCGACCGAGTGGAATTTGCCGTCATAGACCTCTGCCGAGATGTCGATGACCGGGAATCCGGCCAGGATTCCTCGACCCAGTGCCTCCCGGATTCCCTTGTCGACGGCAGGGATAAATTGGCGGGGGATCGATCCGCCTTTGACCGAATCGATGTACTCGTACCCGGTTCCCCTTGGCAAGGGGGCGAATCTCACGAGCGCGACACCAAACTGGCCACGGCCGCCGCTTTGTTTCTTGTGCTTCCCCTCAGCCTGAGCGCTCGCTGTGATGGACTCCGGATACGGTATGACCGGAAGGGCCGCGTCGATGTCCACGCCGTATCTGTTGTGGATTCGGGCCACGGTGACGTCAAGGTGGGTGTCACCCTGGCCGGCCAGAATCGTCTCAGCAGTATCTG
>CAXMPS010000220.1:0-3244 GCA_964194995.1 uncultured Gammaproteobacteria bacterium
TTCACGTCAATGGCCCTTGACCTGGAGACCATCGCCGACCCCCGCTTCATCCTGCTCGCCTGGGCGGCTGGCCTCGCCATGGTTGCCGGCTTTGTCTCGCTCGCACAGCTAGTTGGTCCCGGGTTCAATTGGCTCACCGCCGGCACCGCCGGCTTCATTGGTTTGGCAGGAACACTGGCCGCTGGTGCGTGGTGGGCGCGTATCGGTGCAATAGCCCTCGTAGTCGGGCTGATATGGGCCAGAAACAGACCTTTTGCCGGAGTGATGTTTCTCCTGGCCGGTATCGGCTACCTGATCGAGGCGGCGCTCCTCGGAGGATGGTTGTTGGCAATGACAGCATCCTTGAGTCTTGGCGGAGTGACCGGCGAAATGCTTCTCGGTCACTGGTATCTGATTGACCCCCGTCTTCCCAGGTGGGCGTTGCGGACGCTAGCCGTGGCTGGAATCGTTGGCTTGTCTGTAGACGCTTTGCTCCTTGCCTTCGCTGGCGGACTCCCAGGTGGTGGAGCGACATTTGCCTTCTGGGTTCTTCTCGTCACTTCGATTGTTCTGATGGTCGGAGTCATCGGAGCCTTGCGTTATCCGGCCTACTCAGGGGTGATGGCCGCTACTGGTTTGTCCTATCTGGCCGTTCTCACCACCCTGGGGGCTGTCTTCCTGGGGCGTGCGCTTGTCGCTGGCCTCGGACCGTTCGCCAGTTGATAGGAGCCAGAATGGAAGTTAAAGCCGCCAACACGGATGTCGACATGTCCGACGCCACGGTCATCGTCGGTGTCATGGAGGGCCTCGAGGCCCTGCCTGGCTCGGAATTGCTCGACGAGGTAGACCCGGACTTGCTCAGCGCAGCCGGGTTCGAAGGCAAGACAGGTCAGATAGCCAAGCTTCCCCATTCCGAGGCTTCCGCTCTGCTCTTGATCGGCCTGGGAGACGAAGTCTCATTTGCCTCGATCCGTGCAGCCTCCGGGGATGCCGTCCGCAAGGTCAAAACAGAGCGAGCCGTAACACTCCTGGCGCAAGCCTCTGTGGAAGGCGCAACCCGGGCCGTGGTGGAAGGCTCGATTCTTGGCGCCTACCAATTCCGGACCTACAAATCCGACGACGACGACGCACTCGCCGTTTCCAGTGTCGACGTTGTCGGTGCCGACCAATCCTCGCTCGACGCAGCTGTCATCACCTCGACCGCAACGGCACTCGCCCGTGACTGGGTGAACACGCCGGCCCGAGATAAGGCACCTGAGTATTTTGCATCCATGATCGAGACCGAGGCTATTGCGGCGGGTTTGGGGGCTGAGGTATGGGACCTTCAACGCATCGAAGAAGAGAGCCTGGGTGCGGTCCTTGGTGTGGCCGCTGGCTCAGACCGCGACCCGCGGGTTGTTCAGCTCACCTACTCGCCGAGCGGGGCAGAAACACACCTCGTGTTAGTCGGCAAGGGCATCACCTTTGACTCGGGCGGCTTGTCTCTGAAGTCGGCGGCCTCCATGGAGGAGATGAAAGACGACATGTCTGGCGCTGCCGTCGTGGCCGCAGCCACGATCGCCATTGCCGAGCTAGGTCTCAAGGTCAAGGTGACCTGTATCACGCCTATCACAGACAATGCCGTTGGCGGCGATGCCATCAGGCCTGGCGACGTTCTGACGCCCGTGGATGGCCCCACGATCGAGGTGCTCAACACCGACGCCGAAGGCCGACTGGTTCTGGCCGACGGTCTTGGCCTGGCAAAAGCCCTCGAACCCGATCTCATTGTGGATGTGGCAACACTCACCGGAGCGGCAGTGGTTGCTCTTGGCCAAAAGATCGCAGCCGTCTTCGGATCTGATTCCGATGCTGCGGCTCAGATCCTCGAGGCGGCGTCGATCGCCGGTGAGGAATTCTGGGAGATGCCCTTGTTCAAGGACTACCGAAAGTCAATCGACTCCAACATCGCCGACATCAAGAACATCTCAGGGAGTCGATACGGAGGGGCGATTACAGCGGCGATATTTCTAGCCGAGTATGCCGGTGACGGGGCCTGGGCTCACCTCGACATCGCCGGGCCGGCTCGGGCTCGTGAGACGGCTGGCGAAAATGTCAAAGGAGCGTCTGGTATGGGTGTGCGAACGCTGGTGGAGTTAGCTCGACGAATGGCTGAAACCGATTGAACACCAAGCCATACACGTAGCATTGCCCACCTAGTGCGGAGACGATTTCTCACCTCGGTAGCGGTCAGCGACTTGGCATCGCTTGCGTTGGCCATGGCGATCGCTTCGGCGTTGGTATTCGGAACCTTTCTTCCATGGAACGCTGCCGTGGTCGGGTCGACCCTGCCGATGCTGGTATTCCTGATCCTTTCGATGACAACAAGCTCGGTTCTCACCGAGCAAATGTCGGGACCAGGAGTGCCCCGTCCCACCTACGGGCGGATGCTGGCGATTCTGTTTGGCACCGTATCCCTGACCGCCGGCCTGATCGTGTTCTTCAGGGATGTCTACTTCTCTCGTGCTTTCCTGGCCTATACGTCGGCGATCTGGTTGATTCCGGCGACGGCGCACAGAGGGCTGCGTCGCCGGAGACCTTGGACCGAACGAATCGGTGTGATTACTCAAGAGAAACAGTTGGCAGATGATCTCCATGATTCTGATCACGCCAATGTCGTGTGGGTGCTGGCCCCCTCCTTCGACGGACCCATCGACGTTCCGGAAAAAGGTGTGACCATCGCGATCGACCTGAAGGCGGTGCTTTCGGAGAATGTCGCCCAGTACCTCTCCTCGTGTGATGTCGCCGGCTACACCATCAGACCCTTCTCGTCGATCTACGGTGACCACACGGGTCGGGTTCCACTTGTCCACGTCGCCGAAGGATGGGAAATTTCCGCGCCACTTCTCGAGGTCGCCAGGTGGCTACCCGGAAAGAGGTTCGTCGACTTGGCACTCACTGTTCTTCTCGCCCCGATATGGGTTCCTCTCGGAATATTGGTCGCCGCCTATGTCAAGCTGACCGACCCAGGATTCTCAGTCTTCCGCCAGGAACGTGTGGGACTGAACAGTGAAACGTTCACGATGTACAAGTTCCGAACCATGGGCCTCGATGCCGAAAAGGACGGTCCACAGTTCGCAACTGAGCACGATCCCCGGCTGATTAGAGGTGGATCCTTTTTGCGAAAGTCCCGCCTGGACGAGATTCCGCAGCTATGGAACGTCCTCAAAGGCGACATGACAATCGTCGGCCCACGTGCCGAACAGGTCCAGTTCGTGGAGGCGTTCCG
>CAXMPS010000221.1:0-1040 GCA_964194995.1 uncultured Gammaproteobacteria bacterium
GGCGTTTGGCTCGCTTCTTCTGTGTCCAAGCGGTGTTGACCGTGATCCGGTGGAGCCATGTTGAGAGCTGGGCATCGCCACGGAACCGAGGTAATGCTCGCCAGGCGCGGATGAGTGCTTCCTGGGTTACATCAGATGCCAAGTGGGGATCGCCCACAAGTCGTCGCGCCAATGTGTAGACCTCGTTTTGGTGAGCTCGGACAAGAGCAGCAAACGCCGCCCGGTCGCCCTTCTGGGCCCGTGCAATGAGCTCCTTCTCGTTCTCACGTTCGACCTTTTGGGGGTCGGGAGGGTTACTCACGGGCCAGCTCGATGCGGGCGCTCAGATACTCGGTTGCGGTATCGGAAATGGTCACGGTGTGGTTGGTCGCGCCCTGAGACAACCTGACATCAACCGGGCTAGCTGGGAGCAGTGGCTTGCGGAATCGTATCCGTGCCGAAGACAGAGGCCGATCTCCATCTTGAAGGTCAGCAGCAGCTTTCAAAGCCCAGCTCGCTTGGAGAAGACCATGGACAACAACCCCGGGCAATCCGGCTTCAACCGCAGAGATGTGATCCCAGTGAATCGGGTTCCAGTCCCTGGTGGCAGCCGCATACTTGACCAGGTCGGATCGAGATGCCGCCTGTTGACCTCGAGCAGCCGATCCGCGGTCATTCGCTGAGGGCTCGACACGTTCCCCGAGCGAAGATGTGACATTCGCTTCACCTGCGGCGAGGAAGCCGGCGGAACCCGTTGCGACGACACCATCGGAATCGCTGACCTCCATCTCGAAGGTGATGAAGTGGACGCCACCGCGCTCTCTGGCACGGGTGACCTGCCCGATAACCACCATCTTGGTGCCCACGGTCAGCGGGCGATACCAGGCGAAACTTTGATCGCCATGAATCACCGAGTGCTCATAGAGAAGCGAAAGCAGTTCGGGCGCCACCGCGAAGAGGGCAACAGACATGAAGCCAGGCGGAGCAGCACTAAACCATCTATCCGGGTTGTCACCGGTGGCCTCGACAAAATCAGCGACACCGTCAGGTGAAATTTGCAG
>CAXMPS010000222.1:0-3633 GCA_964194995.1 uncultured Gammaproteobacteria bacterium
GGGAAGGTGGAGCCAGAGACCATGATCGTCTTCACCGAGGTAGAGAATCTCGTACTGCCAGTGAAGGTGCTCCGGGTACTTGCGGGCATCAATGCGATAGCGAATCGAAGAAGAATCAATCACCCCCAGACCATACCGGCAGCGCATAACGGCACATATGCGCTACCTGAGATCGGGGAGGCGGGCCGCCCCCCCGAATAGCCAGATATGCATCATCTGTTATCTGGCCCTCGGTGGAGGTAGGCCGCCATGTGGCCATCGCGTCACACTGATCGGCCTCATGGGTCGGCCATCCGGTCCTAGGCCGTGACCGTTCCCGTCACGTCCTCGAGTCCGAGATCTTCGATGGCCATCTCCCTCAGCTTGAACTTCTGAATCTTGCCGGTGACGGTCATCGGGAACTCGTGAATGAACGCCACATGGGCCGGGACCTTGAAATGAGCGATCTGGCCGCGACAGAACTCCTTGACGTCTTCTTCAGTAAGGGTTGTCTCCGGCTTCGGTGTGACCCAGGCCATCACCTGTTCCCCGTATTTCTCATCCGGTACACCGATGACTTGGGCGGCGGCGATGTCGGGATGGGTGTAGAGAAACTCCTCGATCTCGCGCGGATACACGTTCTCGCCGCCACGGATGATCATGTCCTTGATCCGCCCGACGATGTTGACGTATCCCTCCGCGTCCATTGAGGCGAGGTCGCCGGTATGCATCCAGGCGTCGGCATCGATGGCCTCGGCGGTGCGTTCGGGATCGTTCCAGTAACCGACCATCACCGAGTAGCCGCGCGTGCACAGCTCGCCGCTTTCCCCTCGCTCGACCGTCTCGCCGGTCTCCGGATCCGCGATCTTGACCTCGACGTGGGGATGCACTTGGCCCACCGTGGACACTCTGTGATCGATGTCGTCGCCGCTGCCTGACTGCGTTGAGACGGGGGAGGTCTCAGTCATGCCGTATGCAATGGTGACCTCGTCCATATGCATGTCAGAGATAACCCGTTTCATCACCTCGACCGGGCAGGGTGAGCCAGCCATGATCCCGGTGCGCAGCGTCGTCAGGTCGTAGTCGTTGAAGTTTTCGTCACCCAACTCGGCGATGAACATCGTCGGTACGCCGTACAGCGAGGTGCAGCCCTCGGCTTCGATCGTTTCCAGCACGGTCCGGGGATCGAACGACGGTCCGGGTACGACAATGGCGGATCCGTGGGTGGTGCATGCCAGGTTGCCGAGCACCATGCCGAAGCAGTGATAGAACGGAACCGGGATACAGACGCGGTCGGTTTCGTTGTAGCCGCACGCTTCGCCGACGAAGAAACCGTTGTTGAGGATGTTGCGGTGGCTGAGGGTGGCACCCTTGGGGAAGCCGGTAGTGCCACTGGTGTATTGGATGTTGATCGGTTCTTCCGCAGAAAGACCGGCGGCAACCTCGGTGAGCGCCTCAGGGGAAACGGTATCCGCCGCCGCGAGCAGGCGTTCCCAGTCGCTTGAATCGAGGTAGATGGCTTGTTCGAGCGCCGGGACGCGCGACCGGACTTCGTCGATCATCGCGACGTAATCCGAACTCAAATGGCTGCGGGCCGAGATCAGGAATCGGCATCCTGACTGGTTGAGGGTGTACTCGAGCTCCGAGGCACGGTATGCCGGATTGATGTTCACCAGAATCGCACCGATCTTCGCCGTGGCGTACTGAACCAGCACCCACTCAGCGTTGTTGGGACTCCAGATGCCTATGCGATCGCCCATGCTCAAGCCGCCAGCGAGGAGGCCGCGCGCAACAGTGTCTACAGCATCGTTGAACTCGGCATAGGTGTAGCGAATGCCCTGGTGGGGAACCACGAGGGCCTCCCGATCACCAAAGCGGGCCGCCGTCGCCTCGAGGTTGTCACCGATCGTCTCGTTGATCAGCGGAACGTCCGTCGGTCCCGCAGCAGTAGCCAAGGCCATATCGCACCCTTCGTCGTAGGCGCTTCCAATCCTACGCAGCCAGGCTGTTTCGAACACCCAGCAGTATCGGCACATGTGCGCTACCTGGGTACTGAACGCGGGCCGCCCATATTGCCGGTTATGCGCTAGCTGGATTGGGTGCTGACCTTCCAGACCTTGGTCGGTTGGTTGAAGCCTTTGAGCGATACCTCGCCTGCAGGTTCGAAGGTGTAGCCCTTGCCGAGGGCGAGTTGGCGAACGCTGTCCGCGACCATGACTTCTCCTGCGGTGCCGAGGTCGGCGACTCTGCTGGCTTGGGATACGACCGCTCCGTGGATGTCGCCGTCTTCTTGGATGGGTTCGCCTGCGGCCATCCCGACTCGTATCTGCAGAGGCTGCGATTCGATCTGCTGTTGGATGGCGATGGCAAATGCGAGAGCGTTCGAGTTGGAACCGAACGAGATCAGGGAGCCGTCCCCCAGATGTTTGACAACTCTTCCTCGGTGCTCGGCGGCGGCCTCAACCACGAGTCGCTCGACGGCACGCATCGCCGAACGTCCCTGCTCATCGCCGACCCGCTCTACAAACTGGGTTGATCCGACGACATCGGTGAATACCACCGTTCGGAAGTCCGAAAGGCCCTCATCCACACTGGACCCATCCTCGGTGCCGACAAGATAGGAGATGGCGTCAAGGACTACCGCCTGGTCAGCGACATAAGGTGCAAACGTTCCATCGACGATCCGCAGCTGCGCGTTCGGGATACCCGCAGCGAGCTTCCGAGAATCCGCAACGAAGTCGTACTTCGGGTTTCGGGTCGTGAGGATCAATGTTGGCGTTTCGACCGCTCCGAGCTGTGAACTCGCATCCCACTCCGCCATCGCGAGGATGGAAGCCGTCAGGCTCTCACCGACTGGACGATTCGCTCGATCGAGGGCTTCCCAATCCGCCAACTCATCTGGTGGTACCGACGGTTCGAACATCGTGACTGGCAGGGGGACACCGGAACTCTTTTCGATCTCGGACATCGCGGCCTGGCCCCGAATGGGAGCATCGAGATGGCTGGACGCGACCTTGGCCACCGCCGCGCAGAGGATGAGTCCGATCACCGTCTCCGGATGCCGGGCGGCGAAGTCAATGCCAACCGGGCCCTGTGACATCACTGCCATGAGTACAAAACGTTCCACCCCGCACGCCTCGGCGACTGCGGAAATGTCTAGACCAGCCTCCTCGGTTGAGAGTCCGAGTTGAGCCCCCGAGTCGGACACGCCCCGCTCATGGAACCCCTTATCGGACAGTCCGAATCCGCGCGGGTCGAATCTGATGACCCTGTACCGCTCGGAGAGAGCGATATGGAACGAGGCGATCGACGGAACCGTCCATTCCAACTCGGCGTGACTCAGAGTCCAGTTATGGGTGACGATGAAAGGAATCCCCGACCCGATCTCCCAGTAAGCGATACCGACACCGTCCGCGGTTGTTGTGAACTGGATGTCGCGGTGAGGAAGGTCCACCAGCGCAGCGTAGCGGCCGAGATCATGGCGATCCCTCCAGACCTCCTACCCAACCCGCCCATATCGGCACATATGCGCTACCTCGGTGGGGGACGGTTCGCCCATATTGACCTGAGATCGGGCTGAGTCTCCTGGCTGGGTGTCTTGTCTAGGTTTCGTCGGGGACGAAGCCTTTAGGCTCTGGGCTCGCGAGGAAGGAA
>CAXMPS010000223.1:0-2425 GCA_964194995.1 uncultured Gammaproteobacteria bacterium
CTCATACTCGAGAGGGAAGATTTGGTCCGCCTTGGGGAGACCGTCGTCATGGTCGCCGGGGTTCCTCCCAATGTCAGGGCTTCGACGAATCTGCTCAAGGTTCACGTCATTGGCGAGCTTTCCGGTGGTCTCGGGTCCTGAGTACGATGCCGCCTGCCATGGGTCAGACTGTCGTAATCCGAGACACCGTGACGATGGGGAATTTGCTCCTTATCGACACCGACAGAAGTTTCACCGGTCAGGACGGCCAATCGATCACGCCGGATGATCCGGGGCGATCGGTACCGGGTCTCCTTGGGGAAAGGCTATTTGCCCTCGACCTCGGGATTGATCATCTCCACGTCCTACAGAACACCGTGTCGATCCGTCGGAGCGCGGAGTGGGATGACGATTCGGTTGGTCAGGTGAGGAGAGTCACCGAGGAATTCCTCAGGTTCTATACGGATTCCTAGCCGGCCGTTGTGGTAACAGTTGTTGGCGGCAGTGGCGTAGTGGTCGTAGTCGTCGGAACCGGAGTCGTGGTTGTTGGGGTCACCGGGAGCGTGGTCGTGGTTACCGGGAGCGTGGTCGTGGTAGGAATGGGGCAAGTTGTCGATGTTCCCGGAACCATGCACGGGTGTACCTCATAAACCGCGAACCTTGGCGCGTAGCGGACCACCCACTCCTGGTAGTCGACCTGATCGGTCCCGCCGCGGAGGATGGTCCGTGTCACAGTCACGCTCCAGCCACCCGCTTCGCTCTGAGTCTGGATCTGGCTATCGACCCCCAGCGCCGGGTTCGCCCGGTACTTTGGGCTCCTTGGCTCGGTCTGCGCGAACCGCTCTGACACAGAGCCTTTGACGTGAAGGGCCTCGGGGCCACCTTCGGCGGCGACCCACACTTTGCGACGCTCGTCGCTTTGTTCGCCCTTGATGGTGCGACCGTCGTTGTTCCCAAAGAAACGCACGGTGATCGACGTGTCGCTAGCGATCGTGTCGATGAGGACGGCGTGACCTCGATTGTTGCGAAAGGCGAGGTCGGGTGTCCGCCAATTGATCGTGGCCTCGATCCCTTCGGGGTATCGGGAGAAGTAGTAGGAGTGAGGCCTGTGGTCAACGTCCTGGTAGCCACCCCAGAACACGGCGTTGTAGAAGGTAGTTGCGAACTGACTGACACCACCGCCGACCGTGTCCTCAAACTCGCCGGCGACAATGGTCCCTGCCGGCACAAACCCGTTCTCCTCGGTTCGCTCGCCCACATATCCGTTGAGGCTGAAGGTCTTTCCGGGAAGGACAACTGCCCCGTCCACGATCGCTGCGATCTGTTGGATGTTGGTGACCCGGTCCTGACAACACGAGTGAAAGGTGGTGAACTGGGAAACGAGGTGGTTGATCTGGAGACTCTCCAGATACTCGGTGGTGATCTCTGGATCGGAGCCCTCGACGATGGGCAGCTGGCCCGTTCGAGACGGTGTGAGGCCGGCGACCGCGAGTCTCTCGGCGGTTACTTCCTCATCGATCCTGGTTCCTTTTGAGCCCGGGATGACCGAGATGGAATCTCCGGAGATCTCGTGGCGGGCGTTGACCGGCTCATCCTCGTACTCGGCTCGCACCGGATCGAGAAAGCTGTGCACGACCTCAGGGTCGAACCAGTTGACGATCGTTGTCGTTGATTCGGTTACTTCTGTTTCTGACCGGAAAGCTGCGACGAGTTGGTCGGGCGTGAATGTGATCGCCGAGCCGCTGTAGATCATGTCAATCGGATCTGACACCATGGCAACACCGTCACTGACAGCCGAGTCCACGTCAGCGTCGGTCAGCTGGGCCTGAATCACAATAGTGGGTATTCCGGTCTGAATCGCCTGATCAGCGAGCAGTGATGCAGTCACTATGGACTCGGCTGGACTTCGATTGACACCGGTCCCGGTGCGCGGATAGACAGGGGTGACCAAGCCTTCTTCGACCACCACACCGCCAGGGCTGGAGGGGTTGTTGATGACTTCCGTGTCCCAGCCGTCAAACATCTCGTTGATGGCGACATCCTCGACCGAACCCTCGACCTGGATCTCGACTGTCTTGAAGATGTGGTTGAGCCACCACCAGAACTCTCCGAACGGATTCCCCGAACGGCCGACAGCCATGGCGTTGGCGGCGATCGACTCGGTGTCTAGGTCGAATCCCGCCTCGGGAGGCTGAATGGTGATGACCTTTCTCTCGAGCATGAAGACGGCGGGCCGGTTGACGTAGGTGTCTTCGACGGCGACCAGGGCAGTCAGCGCCTGCTCCTCATCCAGCCCGCCTATGGGGGTGCCAGCTACCTCGACCCGGCCCATGACTTCGCCGCGCGATGAGACCCTCGTGAGGCCGTAGGCCCCGAGAAGAATCGCTGCAACCGCGCCGACTGCGAGCCCGAGCGCGATCCATGGTGAGATCCGAGATGAGAGGTG
>CAXMPS010000224.1:0-1764 GCA_964194995.1 uncultured Gammaproteobacteria bacterium
CATCATCACGCCACTCAACGATGTCCTTCCGATTGAGGTTGAGAGGTTTGTGGCCGGGCAAACCATCATCCAGGAGCTCCACTGGCAGCTAGTCGATGGCCAGTGGACTTTCTTCACCGACTGTGGGGATCCGCTCTAGAAGTACTGCCGGCTCCGACGAAACTCGATCGGCGGGTCACGCGTCTCTACACACTCAGTCGCCCGGGTCTTTTCGTACGTGTCGCCAACGCACACCGCCTGCAACCAATAGAAGTACTCCCAGCACGGACAACGCCGGCACGTCCGAGGCAGGGTTCCCTCCCGAGTCGAGGCTGGCCAAGTGGGAGGCAACGTGAGCGACAGCACCGGTCCCGACCCCGATGAGAGCCGCCACCAGGGCATCGGAGGTTAAGAACGCAGCGAGAACCAGGGTCGCTCCCAAGCCAATCTGGAAGGCACCCAGATCCTGGACAAAATGGCGGTTGTACGGCTCGAAGACTGCGATCGAATCGAAGAAGGATGCAGGGGCGACCAAGGCCCAGACCCCTAACAAGAGAAAGACAAAGCCGCCGCCGGCCGCCGCGATCTTCGGAAATCTGCCGGACGTCGCGGAGGGAGAGCTCACAGCCACACGCTACCCACTCGACTTGAAGCAAAAGGGGGGCAGCACTCCTGCTTCGGATGCGCGGTGATTGTCTCGAGACGATCCAGGGCTGTCGGTACCAAGGAGCCTCGTCGGCCCTCGAGACAGACCAAGCGACTCGGAGTAGGTTCGAAAAGACTGGATCGAAGGATACCGCCATCGCCCGATCGTCTCCCCATGGGATCAGGACACGAGAAACGTCGTCATGGAAAGCGCAGTCCAGTTAGCAGCCCGCTAAACAGTGCATGTCACTCATCTCGACGAACGGCATCAATCAGCCAGACTCCGGGCCGAGTAGCGCCTATTCATTTCTTGGGTGACGATCATGTCACCGCTTATCCAGGCGCGGCGAATGCAGAAGCAGTCGAATCCGCCCGGAAGGCGGTGAAGGCCAATTCTGTTTCAGGGGATGTGAAACTCCAGAGCGTCGCCGCATCCCTGGCCGTTGTCGGTCTTATTGCGAGTGCCTGCACAGTTTCTCCGACGTCACCCGAGAATTCGACCACACCGTCTGGAGTCGGACCGCCCGAGGCACCAATGGATACCACGAACTCGATTCCGGAATCGGCGGTCGAGGAGACGGCGCGGCCGCCGGATATCGATGTGCGCCTCCACAGTGTTCCTCTCAACGAGGTCTACTTCGATACTTTTGACGGCGGTTCGGTCCCGCTTTCCGATTCCACTCCAGAGCTGCGAAAACGGCTGCTCGACGTAATCCCACCGATAGACCGGCCGATATATGAGGATCTCAGCGCGGGTGATTGGTTGGATCCAAGTGATCTGGTGCTCGGATATGTGGCAGGCGGCCAGGCGTATGCGTATCCGTTCAAGATCCTGAACTTCCATGAGATCGTCAATAACGAGTTGGACGGGCTGCCGGTTCTGATCAGCTATTGCCCGCTTTGTCGAAGTGCGATCGTGTACGACCGAAGGGTCGGGGCCGACGTATTGAGCTTCGGCAACACCAGCGCCCTGTACGAGTCGGATCTCGTGATGGTCGACCGCAGCACCGGATCCTATTGGTGGCAGGTCGCAGGAACAGCCATCGTCGGACCGCTGACTGGCGCCCGGCTCGATCCGCTGCCGTCAACGGTGGCTACCTGGGCAGACTGGGCGTCCCAGTATCCCGAGACTCTGGTGCT
>CAXMPS010000225.1:0-9174 GCA_964194995.1 uncultured Gammaproteobacteria bacterium
GCTGTCGGGTTCGTGAATGTTGAAGCCCTCGGTGGGCTCTTGGCGGGCGCCCTGGTCACTGGCTTCCTTCTGGCGATTTTCATGGCAAACGCCGGAGGCGCCTGGGACAACGCCAAGAAATTCATTGAGTCGGGCGCATACGGAGGCAAGGGGAGTGACGCTCACACTGCCGCCGTGATCGGAGACACCGTGGGTGATCCGTTCAAGGACACCTCGGGCCCTTCGATGAACATCGTCATCAAGGTGATGACGATCGTCTCGTTGATCTTCGCTTCTGCTTTCATCGGTTAGCCACATAGCAAATAGCAGGAGTTTGCGCTTGCCCACCATCACCGTTCTGCGTCACGCCGAATCGCAGTCGAATGTCGACGGCATCTGGTCAGGACGGTCCGATGTGCCGCTCAGTCGGCATGGCGAGGAAACCCTGGTAGCGCTGGGGCAGCGGTTGCGTGCCCAAGACTTCGACGTCGTCATCAGCTCCCCGCTACAACGAGCCCGGCTCACGGCTGCCTCATTCACCGACGACAACGAGGTCGAGATCTGGGACGATTTCATCGAGTTGGACCTCGGCCGATGGGATGGGATGACGGTCGATGAGGTGATGCACGACGGAGGGGGCGAGCTCAAGGAAGCGTTGACAACGCGCAGCCTGCCTATGGGGGGTACCGGTGAGACTCTCAATCAGGTTGGGCAAAGGGCCATTTCCGCCATGGACCGGCTCGCGGATCAGCTTGGGAAAGACGGCCATGCTGCGGTCGTGACCCACGGCGGTCTCCTCCAGACGGTTCTTCATCGTCACCTAGCCGGTGGGAAGAAGCGCATCCATGCCTTCACCGAGAACACCGGTATCTCGCGGGTCAACTGGTCGCTCGGTCGCCCCCGGCTAGCCACTTTCAACGATCTTGGCCATCTTGGCCCCAGATCGAGTCTCGTGGAAGAACATCTTTCGAACGGTGACCCGGTCGTCGTCCTCATCCGACATGGGCGCACCCAGGCCAATGTCGAAGGTCGCTGGCAAGGCCAGGGCGATTGGGGTCTTGACGACCTGGGCAGGCAACAGGCCCAAGCGCTCGTTGATTGGTACGGTCGCACTTCAACGGTCTACTCCTCTCCTCTGGGCCGTGCTCGTCAGACCGCTGACTATGTAGCGTCGAATGGTGTCGTCGAGGTCAACGACCTGAGGGAATTGGCGATGGGCGAGTGGGAGGGCCTGACCTCTCCCGAGATCGCCGAGCGGTGGGGCGATCGCATGGAAACCATCTATCGCCACGGCGTGGACCTGAAGAGAGGCGAGACAGGAGAGAGCTGGGGCGAGCTAACCGCTCGGTTCCGCTCGGCAGTTCATGCTCTTGAAACCGCGCCAGGGGAGCCCACAGTGGTTGTTGCTCATGGGGGGGCGATCAGGTCGTATGTTTCCTCACTGACAGCCCTCGACGATTCTCATGCGGAGTCCCTCTTCACACCAGCCAACACCTCGGTGACCCATGTGGCCATGACATCCGACGGTCCGCTTCTACTCGACTACGCCGTGGCTCCTCACCTCGAGTCGATCCAGTGATGCCCGAGTACGACTCAAAGCGCTATGCCCTAGTGAACCGCTGGGATCCGTCGCATCTGAAACGGATCGACCGGCTGTTGCCCCTTAGCGCCGGCGACCGCGTTCTCGAGGTCGGGTGTGGTCGTGGGCACCTCACTGGCCGGCTGGCGGATCGGGGCATCGACGTGACCGGAATCGACGCCAATCCCATGGCAGCCGAAGTGGCCGGGAGCGATCGGGTGATGACCATGAGGGCGGAGTCGCTCGAGTTCGACGACGCCACCTTCGATGCGGTTGTCTCGATCCACGCCATCGAGCATCTTCCCCTACTTGATACCGCTGTCGCCGAGATGGCACGTGTGCTCAAGCCGGGTGGCCACGCGCTCTACATCTATCCCGCTGAGCCGGTCATGGGCCTGTATGCGGTCCCGACTTCGATCATCCTCTACGGAACTCCGTTCAAGGCGAGAGAGGTCCATTGTCACAAACTCTGGCCGGCGAAGCTGCGCAGGATCATGGAACCAGTCGGACTGGTGCAGACCCACTCTGAGTTCAGCCTCTTGAAGATGCCGCAGTTCGTAGCGACGTTTGCGAGATCCTGAGGCGTGTTCACCTGCCAGACCTGCGGCAATAGCTTTGATGTCCGTCAGGACGTTCTGGACCGCTACCCAGGATGGGTTCCGAAACAATGCCTTGACTGTAAGAACAACGGATCCTCAGACCAGGCGAGTGAGTGGTCTGCAGCCAAGGCGTCGGCCACGAAGGCGTCGGCCACGAAGGCGTCGGCCACGAAGGCTTCCGTCACCAAGTCGCGGGATCTGACCACCGCCGAAGTCCTGGCGAACTACACCGACGGCCCGAGAACCGGCATTTTCACCGACGGCGCCACTGAAGGAAACCCCGGCCCGGGGGGCTGGGGCGCGGTGCACGTCGTCGACGGTGAGATCCTTGACGAGGCTCACGGTTCGGAGTCACATACGACCAACAACAGGATGGAGCTGACAGCGATGATCGCCGGCTTGAGAATGCTTCCCCTGGAGTCGACGACCCCGGTATTTACAGACAGCCAGCTGGTGGTGAACATCATCACCAGCTGGGCCGAGGGCTGGAAGGCGAAAGGCTGGCAGAAGAAGTCGTCTGGCCCGATCGCCAACCTCGAGCTGGTCAAGGAAGTGTACGAACTATCCCGCCAGCGGCGCAATGTTCCGATCCGCTGGATCAAGGCGCACTCGGGGAACCTGTGGAACGAGTACGCAGACGCCCTGGCAACGGCTTACAGAAGATCGGAGTTCTAACGAGCAACGCCCCGGTCACGCCTGAATACATGCGTGACTGGGGGAAGCACACCCATGGGTCGCCGCTCTATGCGCATCTCGTAGGGGTGATCGCGGATGACCTCCAGCTGATGGCGATTATCAACCGCATCGAGAACACGCCCCGCCCAAATGTCTTGTTCGCATCGGTTCAATACCTCCTCTTCAAAGGTGCTGACCCAGGGTTGGCACGTTTCTACCGGTCGATGTTCGATGATCCTCTCCCGCCTCCCAGTGTTGACAGGGCTTTCAAGGAGTTCGTCGTGGCCCACTCCGAAGAGCTGGTTGATATCGGCCGGAGCCGCCTGACTCAGACCAACGAATGCCGGCGATGTGTCGCCCTTCTTCCCATGGTGTGGCTGGCCAACTTCAGTCGGTTCCACCTGATCGACCTGGGAACCAGCGCCGGTCTCAATCTGGCTCTCGACCGCTATTCCTATCGGTGGGGCGACCTCGAGTGGGGGTCGGGCGGGCTTGTCCTGGAGGCTGAGTCAAGGGGTGTCAGCCCGGTCGTTCGAGACATCGAGATCCTCTCTCGCGTCGGTCTCGACCTCAACCCGATCGATACGGCTTCGGATGACGAGCGTCTTTGGCTGGACGCCCTCATCTGGCCTGAGCACGAGGAGCGCCGCAGCCGGCTCAGGCAGGCGATTTCTCGCTTGGGCGAAGTGGAGTTTGAAATGGTTGCAGGCGACGCGTTGGTGACCCTGGAGCAGGTCCTCGAACGTCTTCCGGACGACGAGCCCGCGGTTGTGATGAATTCCTTTGTGCTCATCCAGTTCAGCCAGGAGCAGCGAAATGATGTGGAGAGGATCTCTGATCTCGCCAGAAGCAGACGCCCGGTGCATCGCGTGTCGATGGAGGTTCTGATCAAGCGGGATGATTGGGCGCGCCTGATTGTCGACGATGGTTCAGGAGCGAAACACGTTGGAGAGGCACACCCTCACGGGGATTGGATCGAGCTCTATCCCAGTTATGCCCCGCCGTAGACGGGGATGGCCGCTCCGTTGATGACCGACGACTCGTCGGATAATACGAAGTGTGCCACTGCCGCGATCTCGTCGGGTGTCGGCCAGTTGACGTAGTCGGCGTAAGGAAGCGACTCACGGGTCGCAGGGGTGTCAATGACCGATGGCATCAGCACGTTCGCAGTGACGCCGGTTCCCTCGAGTTCCTGGGCGACCGAGCGGGTGAGAGCCACAACGCCCGCCTTGGAGATGTTGAACGCCGCCTGGCCAGTCGGGAAGTCGACGGCGGCGCGGCTTCCCACGAGGACGATTCGACCCCAACCTGTCTCCACAAGATGGGGGATGGCTGCACGCACCGAGTAAAAGGCAGATCTGAGGTTGAGATCCAGCATGCGCTCGAACCGGACATCGTCGGTCTCCTCGACATCGCGACCACCGGCCCAACCACCCACCAGTGAGTAAAGGGCATGGATTGCACCCCAGCGGTCGGCGACGTCTTTCATCAAGCTGTTCACGGCCTCAGGGTTGGTTGCATCCACCCGGAGGAGCATTAGCCGATCCTCGTCGACATCGAACTCGCTCTCAAACCGCTCCGCTTCCTCGGGAAGGAGATAAGTGACGGCAAGTCGACAGTCCTCAAAAATCAGCCTTCGGACCAGAGCGGCTCCCAGGCCACCTGTGCCCCCGGTGATAACAACGGTCTTTTCCACTACGTCCCTGTTCTAGCTCGGCCTCTCACTCTAATTTGGCACTCAAGCGGGTTTCCAAAGAATCCAGAGATCGGACACATTCGTGCCGGTGGGCCTGCATCTAAGGAGGTCGCCGGATCGGGCTAGATACTCGGCGCTGTCGAATCTGGCCAGGGCAGGCCCGGGATCACCACCGCGATTGACGGTGCCGCCATCGACGATTGCACCTGCCGAACCTGATCGACCATCGACCCCATCGGTGGCGAACGCCACGAAAATCGCCGTTGAGCCGGCCAGCTTGTTCGCGATGGTGAGGGCTGCGTGCGTGTTTCGTCCGCCGCTTCCCGGCCCATCCACCTCGAGCACCGGCTCTCCCACGCATATGGTTACCCCAGGGCCGGCATGGTTCAGGAGTTCGTCGACACATTCGCCCACGTCACCTTCGAGCCACTCCGAGCGAATCTCCACCGGATCCGAGGCAACCACAGCCGCAGCCTGAGCGGCGTCGAAGCCATCTGCCAGCAGGGTGATGTGCGACGGCAATACCTCGACATCTGTCGTCATTGCCTTCCACATCGAAGTGGTCACTTCTATCCCGTGTCGAATCAGCACAGCCCTTGCCGCGTCAGGATCCGGCGCGGTCGGGCTGGTCGGGCCAGATGCAACGACCGAGGGGTCTGCTCCGGCAACGTCGGAGATCACCAACGTCTCGATGACACGCCCAGCCTGGGTGGCGAGTCCGCCGCGTTTGACTGACGAGAGGTGGCCTCTGGCAAGATTGATCTCCTCGATGTTTGCGCTCGATCGAACCAGTTGGCTGGTGATTTCGGTCAGGAGGGAGATGGAGACGCCTGGTCTCGGATAGTCGCAAACAGCTGAGCCCCCACCGGATATCAGTCCGAGAATGGGTAGGTCTGCGGGCACCGATTGAAGGAATTCCATGGCGGCGCTACCCGCCTCGAAGCTTGCTGGGCCGGGGATCGGATGGTCGCCGATCAGTGTGGTCACCTCATCGGGGACGTCCCCGGCGTGATCCGAGATGCAGAGGCCCATCACGATCTGGACGGCGCCTGCCGCACCACGAGACATCGCAGAAGCCGCTTTGCCGATGGCGATGGTGGCGACCGGACCACTCGGCCCCTGTGACAGGGCAGCGCGGGTGAGTCTCTCAGGATCGACCGCGGCGAGTGCAGCCTCGAGCCAGCCGACGACTTCGATCCGGCGATCGGGGTCGGCGGCCAGGACTTCGGGCTCGAATCTCAATCGACCAACTCTCGAAGCCAGCGGCCTCGTGGGTGCAGCCGGGCCGACTCGAGATCGCCCGGCGAATCGAGATCGTGGAGCAAACCAAGGACGGCGAGAACCGTTGGGTTCCGAAGTCGGGGCAGGTGAGCGCTGAAGCTGCCAGCGCCGTAGGCGAACTCGAAGTTGTCGGCGCTACCGATGAGCGACGTTCCACCGTCTGTCGAAGGGGCAATCAAATCATCCCCGCTCGCGAGAAGAGCATCTGCCGTCTTGAGCTCCGACACGGCGAGCAGCGGCAGGTCTGTATGGAGAACCATCCAGGGGCTTTCCGCACGATTTGCCCAGTCAACGCCCTCTGACGCCGCTCTGGATAACCCCCCACCAGGGTCAGGGATCGCGGGGACGCCGCGACCCGCCGACCACTCGGCCACTGTCTCATCTCCGGCGACCACGATCGGGATCAGACCTGCCTGTTGGGTTGTTTCCAAGGTTCTCCCGGCCAATGCACGACCGAGCTTTGCTCTCACATCCGGGCCGAGAGCTTCGGCCAGGCGGCCCTTGCCGAGGTGAAATGACTTGACCGGGAGAATGGCGATGGCGGTCACTGGCGGAGCGTAGATCGGAATATGGCCTGAACCACTCCCGTTATGAGCCTTGATAGAGAGTTTTCAAGGAGCCAAGCATGCCCAAGGCCGTATGGAACGGTGCTGTTCTCGCCGAGAGCGACGAGACTGTCGTAGTTGAAGGGAACCATTATTTCCCAGCGCACTCAATATCCAAGGAGTATTTCAAGGACTCGGAGGCGCACACGTCATGCCATTGGAAGGGCATTGCCGGCTACTACGACATTGAGGTCGATGGCCAAACCAATCAGAGCGCGGCTTGGTTCTATTCCGACCCATCAGAGGCGGCCGCTGAAATCAAGGACCATGTCGCCTTCTGGCGAGGTGTTCGCATCGAAAGCTGACCAGGCGGCTCGTCCCCTAGGGGCTCACCAGCACCGGGATCGGGGAGTGATGGCACAAGCGGTCGGCCACCGATCCGAGGACGACTCTCTCGGCGAGGCCCGCGCCGCGACGCCCGATCACTAACAAGTCGGCATTGTTTGTCTCGCATATCTTGATGAGCTGAGTTGTCGGATCGCCTAGATCCTCGAGCGTTTCATAGTCAATCCCCTCGAGGTCGAGTCGTTGCACGATTTCATTGAGAATGGTTCGCTGACCGTCGGCGATGGCCGACGCCAGGGCCTCGGGTGAAGGAGGAGCGCCACCAATTCCCCACCAACCCTCCGGCTGGCGGACCACCGTTGCCAGGATCAGCTTGGCATTCCAATGACGTGCAATCGCCAGGGCTCGCTCTGCCGCCTGTTGACTTGCTTCTGATCCGTCAACTCCGGCCACGATCGTCTGCGGGTGCCAATCCATGTTTGTACCTCCTCCTGCTCAAATCCCACGATAGAGGGATCGGAATCGATCACATGAACGCCTGGACGATGTGACCAGCGGCAAGCCCGTAGAGCCCGGCAACGAGATCGTCCGCGGCGATGCCCCATTCACCGGGTAGCTGCTCGGCCTGGCTGACGCCCGGAAAGGCTTGCTTGAAGATGTCGGCCGCTCGAAACACCACAAATGCTGCCAGAGCTGGACTGACCGCGAGACCGACCGTGGCTACAAATGTTCCCGCGGCTTCGTCGATCACAATCCAGCCTGCGTCTCCCTCATCCAGGTGGCGTCGGGTCGCCACGAGGCCAATCAATGTGACCACGACGGCGGCTATCACCTGGGCGACCCAACCGAGGTAATGGCCGAGGAAGAGAGACATGGGAAGAGCCAAGAGCGCCCCGACAGTGCCCGACCCGAGATCCGAGCCACGCAACTTTCCGAGGATGAGCCCTGATCCGAACCAGGAGGCAACGAAGCGCGACATGACGGGAGCCTATTCCCGCGATTTCCCGATCCACGAGATCGGTATAGCCTTGGCCACATGGAACCCTCCTCCAAAATCTGGGTCGACGGCGAATTCGTCGATTGGGAAGACGCCACAGTCCACTACCTGGCCCACGGCCTTCAATATGGCACTGGTGTCTTCGAGGGCATCCGCGCCTACAAGACTCCCGAAGGGACCGCGGTATTCCGCCTCCATGAGCACATGGTCAGGCTTGTGGCGTCAGCGCGCGCATACGGGATACCGATGGCCTATACCGCAGACCAGATGGATGAGGCATGTTTGGAGCTGCTGAGGGCTAATGAACTGGAGTCGGCCTACATCCGTCCACTCGTCTTCTACGGATTGGGCGCGCCCGGGCTCAACCCAAGTTCCAACCCTGTTCTCACCTACATGGGTGCCTTCTTCATGGGCAGCTACCTCGGCGAGGAGGGGGTAAAGAACGGGATAAGAGCAATGGTGTCGAGCTGGCGCCGGATCTCGCACACGAGCTTCATCCCTACCGCCAAAGGCTCAGGCCAGTATCTGAACTCGGTCCTGGCCAAGCAGGAGGCGCTTCGCGCTGGTTTTGACGAGTCACTGATGCTCAACGACTCCGGGTCGGTTTCCGAGGCGAGCGGAATGAACATTTTCCTGGTTAGTCGCGACGTGGTCTATACCCCGCCTGTTTCGTCCGGGATCCTCGAGGGGATCACTCGGAACTCGGTGATGGAATTGCTCCGATCCGAGGGGGTAGAGATCCGTGAGATGGAGTTGGCTCGCGGGAGTCTGTACACCGCAGATGAGGTTTTCCTCACCGGCACCGCCGCTGAGGTGACTCCGGTACGAGAGATCGACGGACGCGACGTCGGCCCCGGCGAGCCAGGACCCATTACTGCCCTCGCCCAGGATCTGTTTGGGAGTGCGGTTGCCGGAAAGCTCCCCGAGTACCGGCCCTGGCTCAGCTTCGTTTGATGGGGCAGCAGCCCAACATCGAGATATCCGAGACCGATCGACCCCGGAGTGTCGCCGAGCCACCCCCGGCCAGGCATTGGAAGCCGACAAAGCCGGGGCTGATCACCACCCCCGATCAGGTTCCAACCGGCGGGCGGTTCGGCTCGGCAGGACCTGATGCCGGATGGGCGCTTCGGCTTCTCTCAGATGCAGAACTTCCCGATTCTGACCCCCGTCTGCAGGGCGTCCTGACAGGTCTGGTGATCGCCCGGGCCGCGGCGCTGGGTCGGGCGCCGATCCCTGAGGACATCGAAGTTGGTTTGGTGCTCTGTGGGTACTGGTCGGACGCCCCTCCTGAGATCATCGAGCGGCGGGCTCGATGGCTGGCGGCAGTTCCTCATGAGCAGCGACCAGGAGCGACAGCCGCGGGTGAGGTTGATCGGGATCTCATCGTCAACTTGCCGGAGAAAGTGCGCTGGATTCTAAGCCGGAGGATTCAAGAGCCCTCTGCCTTACTCATGAGTCGACGGTCGATTGTTAGATAG
>CAXMPS010000226.1:0-2894 GCA_964194995.1 uncultured Gammaproteobacteria bacterium
CGGTGTCTTCGGAGAAGGTTGTCTGCCGGTGGACGAGGTTGATGCCGGCGATCATGACGACTGCTGCGGCGGCGGCACCCAAGAGCACGTTGAAGTCGAAGAGAACAGCAAGTGCGATTCCAGGGATCACGCCGTGAACCAGGGCGTCGCCAAGGAAAGTCATTCCCCGGATCACAACCCATGTCCCGACGATGGAGAGTCCGATCGAGGCCAGGGCCCCGGCGATGAGAGCCCGCTGTTGGAATGCGAATTCAAACGGATCGGTAAGCCAGTCCATGATCAGGAACCTAGAGCCTCCGCAATTCGTCGGGCGTTGGCCAGCAGCATGTCGATGAGGTTCTCTGCGCCGGACCCAGGCTGGCCGAGCGATCCGATAAACAGTTCGACAACTTGAACATCGCCACCAACTTCGTCTGCGACAGTCTCGGCCAGCGCTGTCGGCTCACCAGCCTCGGCGAATATGACTTCGGCTTCCTCGGCCTGCATCGTGGTGACCAGATCGGCAAGGTAGGCCGAACTGGGGTTGACCGGGCTGGCACCGCCGGGGAAAACCGTCCCGCCCACTGTGAAGTTGTAGCTGTTGGCGAAGTAGCGAAGAAACTCGTGATTGGTGATCAGCTTGCGATCGTCTTCTGCGACAACGCTGAGCACACGCTGAATCTCGGCGTCGAGTTCCAGCAACTCGACGCCGTAAACTTCGGCGCGGTCCGCCCAGTCGACCGAGTTGTCGATCAAGGTCATCTCGGACGCGATCGCCGAGGCAGCGTCTGCCATGCGGAGTGGGTCGATCCAAACGTGAGGGTCATCGTTATCGCCCAGGCGTAGCGGATCGAGCAGCGGTCCGACCACGAGCAAGTTGGCCCCGTCTGACACCGCAGTGCTGAGATTCTCGTTCATTGGGCCTTCAAGGCCGAGTCCGTTTGCTACCACCAGGTCTGCCTCGTTGAGGGTCGCTACCTGTCGGGCGGAGAGTTGAAAGTCGTGAGGGTCGGCGCCAATCGGGAGCAGGGTCACTACCTGGGCGTTTTCGCCGACCACGTTCCCGACGACATCTCCAAGCATGGTGGTTGTCGCCACGACGGTGAGACCCTGAGGCTGGTCGCTGCCACCGCAGGCTCCGAGCAGGAGGATCAGGGCAAGAGTGGTGGCCAGGAGTCTTCTCACTTGCTTATTGATAATGAGAATCGTTATCATTAGTGGGCGAGAACACTAAACCTGTGGTGACCTAGTGACAACACCCACTCTCGACCGACAGGTCGAGTCAAGACTTGGTGAGCACAATGTTCGCTACACGCGGGGACGGCGCGCCGTCATCGAAGCCCTCCTCTCCAGCGACGGTCCCAAGTCCGCCGCCGAACTCGACGGTTCCCTCTCCGACCTCCCCCTGTCGTCGCTCTATCGCACACTGGGAGTGCTGGAGAGCGCCGGTGTGGTTGCGCCCCACCACGGAAGCAGAGGGGTTACCCGGTATGAGATCGCCGACTGGTTGAGGGGCCACCACCATCATGTTGTGTGCATCGACTGCGGAGCGGTCGAAGACATCGAGATCCCCGAGAGCGACGAGCGTCTTCTCGACGAAGTGATCGGTGCCGCCGCCAAATCGGTCGCGTTCGAGCCCGTAGATCACTCCCTCGAGATTGTGGGAAGGTGCTCGAACTGCTCATGACCAAATCCGCAGTCGCCGCCGAAAACATCATCATCAGCTACGGATCTCGAGCCGCGATCGACCAGTCGTCATTCTCGATTCCCAAAGGAAGCGTGACTGCGATCATCGGGCCCAACGGATCAGGAAAGTCCACACTTCTCAACGCAATTGCCGGACTCCGTGATCCTCAATCCGGCACTCTCGAGGTCGAGGCAGAGGCCCACCGAATCGCGTTCGTCCTGCAGAGCACGAAGGTCAACGCCTCGCTCCCGATCTCGGTTCGGGAAGTGGTCATGATGGGTCGCTACGCCGGAACCGGGCCCTACGGGCGACTCCGGCGGACGGATCGCGAGGCTGTTGAAGATGCCATGGAGCGGACAGAGGTGGCCAACCTGGCCAATCGTCAGCTTCACGAGTTGTCCGGGGGTCAGCGTCAGCGTGTCCTTGTGGCACAAGGACTGGCCCAGGAGCACGACCTGCTGCTGTTGGACGAGCCTATGACAGGTCTCGATTTTCCCTCGGCCCAAGCACTCGACAACGTGATCCATCTCGAGCAAGAGCGCGGCTGCACTGTTGTCATGACCACACACGATCTCTCCGAGGCTCAGGTAGCAGACCATGTCCTCCTGCTGTCCGGGCGTGTGATCGCCGACGGTCCACCGGACCAAGTGTTGACCGTGGCCAACCTCTCGGACGCTTACGGCCAGAGCTTGCTCCATGCCGATGGCGATCGTCTGTTCATCGACGACCCACATCATGGTCCGGTCGAAGGTCGGCACTTCCACCGTGATCGCAGCATCCACGTCGAGACCTCTCAGTCTGATCAGCACGCCGATTAGCGCGAACCAGATCGCCCCGAGCGGTGTAAAAGGGGTATAGACCAAGGAGAAGAATTGAAACGTGTGCTTGTCGGATCCATTGCCGTCATGGTTGTCCTTATTGCAGTACCCGCCCTGGCCAAGGGCCTGCTCGGGGTCACCATCGAGGGGCCCGGCATTGCCGAACCGATTGTCATCGAAAGTGATGGGACAACGGAGTCAGCGGATCAGTTCGATGAGCTCTTCAAGGCGACCGGGTTCGCCGAGATGGCCTGGGGATCAGTCGTCACGGGCGAAAATCGACTCCTCACCGAGCAACCCACCGAGGAACTGGGCCCTGAGTACAGCCTGACGTGGATTGGGATGGCCCCGGAGGGCGATATCGAGATGCCGGCTCCGCTCTATCCCTTCGCTGCCGGCGGGCCTTTGGT
>CAXMPS010000227.1:0-47735 GCA_964194995.1 uncultured Gammaproteobacteria bacterium
CTAGCCTTTCGACGCCTATGAAAGTCGACGAGTTCAAATACGACCTGCCCGATTCTGCGGTTGCCCAGCAGCCCGCTGAGCCCAGAGATGCGGCGCGTCTGCTGGACACTCGCTCGATGAGCGACCACACGTTTGGGGATCTTCCCGATCTGTTGCGCGGGGGCGATCTGGTGGTGATCAACAACACGAGAGTTCGCAATGCACGGCTACGCGGCAGGAAGGCCGAAACGGGCGCCCGTGTCGACCTGCTGATTCTGGATCGCGCCGCCACCGGCTCATGGAAGGCAATGATCCGCCCATCTAGGCGGATACGGCCCGGAACCGTTGTCGAGTTCGACGGTTTCGGGGCAACCATCCTCGATGGTCCCAACCATGGCATCGTCACGATCGCGTTGGACGCACCCGATGCGGAGGGGGCGTTCGAGGAAGTCGGCGAGGTTCCGCTTCCGCCGTACTTTACGGGGCACTTGTCCGATCCAGATCGATACCAGACGATGTTCGCCAGAGCGGTCGGGTCGGCCGCCGCGCCGACTGCGGGGCTTCATTTCACCCCGGAAGTAGTTGCGGGACTCGGCCAGGAGAAAATTGAGATCGCAGAAGTCGAACTGCGTGTCGGCATGGACACATTCAGGCCGATCAGTACCGACACGATCGAGGAGCATGTGATGCATTCGGAATGGTGCTCAGTGCCGAAGGCGACAGCCGAGGCAGTCGCACGAACACGTCGAGCCGGAGGCCGGGTGGTCGCCGTTGGTACGACGACGGCTCGGACTTTGGAGACATTCGCCGGGGCCGGGCGCAATGTTCTACATGGCCGGGCAGACACCAACCTGTTTCTGCGACCGGGGTCGGAGTTTCGGGTGGTCGATCTGATGGTGACCAATTTTCATGTTCCAGGTTCGACCCTTGTTGTCATGATCGCGGCATTCATGGGTGACCGGTGGCGTGCTGCTTACCGAGAGGCCATGGAGCGGAGCTACCGATTCCTTTCGTTCGGCGACGCGATGCTTTGTGAGAGACAGGAGGTGTAGAGCACATTGGGCCCGATTAGGTGGACCGAATCGGCTCGCAACGGGAATGCTCGTGCCGGATGGCTCGACACACCGCATGGAAGGATCCCGACTCCTGCCTTCATGCCGGTGGGTACACGCGCTGCGGTGAAGGCTGTCTCCAGTGAAGATCTGCGAGCAATGGGGGCTGACATAGTTCTCGCCAATAGCTATCACCTCATGCTTCGACCAGGATCGGGGCTGATAGAAGAGCTGGGGGGTTTGCACAGCTTCATGAATTGGGACGGTCCGATCCTCACCGACTCAGGTGGTTACCAGGTCTTCTCACTCGACCCGATGATCGACGAGGGCGGAGCGACCTTTCGATCGGAGTACGACGGCTCGGTTGTCCGGCTGACGCCGGAGGAGGCGGTCCGGATTCAGGAAGAACTAGGGGCAGACATCTCCATGGTCCTCGACGTTTGCGTTGCTCTTCCGTCGGAGCGATCACACGTCGAAGCTGAGATGAACCGCACCTGGAGGTGGGCCGAACGATGTTTGAACGCCCACACCCGAAAGGATCAAGCCCTCTTCGGGATCGTGCAGGGCGGCGTCGATGCCGACCTGCGGATTGAAAGTGCCAGCCGAACTGCGGATCTTGGGTTCGCCGGATTTGGTATTGGCGGGCTCTCCGTGGGGGAGAGCTCCGAAGAGATGAACCGGGCCCTGATGGCCGCCTTCTCCGAACTCCCCGCCGATCGTCCTCGCTACGTGATGGGACTAGGCGACACCGACGGTCTTCTCGATGCAGTGAGCAACGGGGCTGACATGTTCGACTGCGTGATTCCTACCCGGCTCGCCCGACACGGCAAAGTGCTGACAGCTCGGGGGGATCTCAATATTCGCAACGCCCGCTTTGAGTCCGATCCGACGCCACTAGACCCAAGATGTGGGTGCATGACATGTCGGGGATACTCCCGAGCCTATCTCCGACATCTCATACGCATGAAGGAAATATCAGGCCACCGGCTGCTTACGATTCACAATCTCTATTACACGTTGCAACTACTCGAGGAGGCTCGCTCGGCGATCGAGGTCGGCCGGTTGGAGGACTACATCGGAGAGGCTCGGGAGGCCCGCCGACGTGGTTCGTCGTAACCAGATCTGAGAGCCAAGTGGCCCGTCGCACCACGGCTTCGGCGTCTCTCCGGCCCTCGACGCCGTTCGCGTCGTCCTCCTCCTTGCCGCATGATCAGGTGCGGCTTCGTCGTGCGTCCTTGCGAATCGAACGCCGATGCCTCGGACACACTTACGAACCATTGGTGAGACAGACCACTATTCTTTCGCTCTGTCTCACCCACCTCCCGGAGGATCTCCGTGCCCTACGTTGTCTTAGCCCAGGAATCAAGCGGCAGTCCCGTGACGTCGATCGTTTTTCTCGGCCTCATGGTCGCTGTGTTCTGGCTGTTCATCATCCGACCCCAACGCCAGCGTTCCAAGAAGCAGAAGGCGCTCGCCGGTTCCTTGATGGTGGGCCAGGAAATCAGGACTATCGGCGGGATACACGGCACCGTGGTCTCACTCGACGAGGACAACGTTGTCCTCAAGGTCGAGGACGGAAAGATCCGCGTCACGCGTCGCGCCATTGGCTCTGTCGTCGGGGGAGACGACGCGTGACATGACCCGCCGGCTTGTCGGCCTGATAATTGTTCTTGCTATCGCATGGGGGGGATTGGCCGTAGTGGTGTCAGCGGGGCTGAGCCCTCGTCTCGGCCTCGACCTCCAAGGTGGCACTGCGGTAGTCCTCACTGCGCCGGAAGGGACCGACCCGGAGCTGATCGAGGTTGCGACGGAGATCATGACCCGACGCATCGAAGACATCGGCGACGTCCAGGAGCCCGACATTCAGATTTCGGGTGATAACACCGTGGTCGTGCAGCTTCCAGGCGTCGAGGATGAGCAACGAGCGATCGAAGCCGTCGGTCAAACCGGGCTTCTCTCTTTCCGGCCCGTTCTGAGCGCGGCGTTAGGCGACACAGGTCCCCTCGCCGGCACGGGGACCGAGAACATCGATGACACGACCGGTCTCACCGTCAATGACGATATTCACGCGGAAGCATGGCTTCTCTACGGGGACGTCCGTGCTCCGCCCCAGGTCCTCAACGTTGGGCCCGCAGCACTGGAAGGTGACGATGTAGCGGACGCCGTACCTGTCTTCGATCCCAATTCGGCGGTTTGGGCAGTGAGCCTCGACCTGACCAGCGAAGGAGCCGATGAGTTCGCGCAACTAACTGCCGCGGCCGCCTCCTTTCCCATCGGCGACACACGGCGTCAGATAGCGATCGTCCTCGACGGAGCAGTCGAAACGTCCCCGGCGGTCAACCCCAGCGTTTCCCCCGAGACCGGTATCTCGGGCGGAAGGGCACAAATCACAATGGGCCAGGGCGAGGAAGCCCAAGAGGAGGCCAACGATCTAGCCGTTGTTCTCCGCTATGGCTCGTTGCCGGTAGCCTTCGAGATCTCTGCCGTCACCAAGGTGTCGGGAACGCTCGGAGCGGACTCGCTTCAGGCCGGGATTCTGGCGGGCGCAATCGGCCTTGCGCTGGTCACAATCGTTTTCCTGGTCTTCTACCGCTCGCTCGGATTGGTTGCGATCGTCGGTCTCACCGTGTTTGGCTCAATCCTGATGGCTCTTTTCGGGGCGCTCGGTCAGTGGATCGGCCTCACACTCACTCTTGCCGGCGTGACGGGGATCATTGTCTCGGTTGGCATCACCGCCGACAGCTATATCGTGTACTTCGAGCGGATCAAGGAGAACGTCCGTCAGGGGTACGAGGTCGATGGGGCGGCCAACGAGGGGTTCTCGTCCGCCTTTCGCACCATTCTGACTGCCGACACGGTAAGCCTCATCAGTGCTGTGCTTCTCTACACCCTGGCCGTTGGCGCGGTGAAAGGCTTCGCGTTGGCGCTTGGCATCGCCACTGTCCTCGACATCCTGATCGCTCGCTTTTTCACGAAACGAGCAGTCGGCATCCTGGCTGAGACGCGTCTCGGTAGTGGCGGAAGGTTCAGCATCGAGGGAGCCGCCAAATGAGCACTTGGAGCCGGCTCAAACGTGGTGAAACCGAGATCGATTTTGTGGGCCTTCGCAAACGCTGGCTAATCATCTCGGCGGTCCTGCTGACAATCTCGCTGGCGAGCCTCGGGCTACGTCAGCTGAACCTCGGGATCGAGTTCGTTGGCGGACTGGGAATGCAGGCTCCGAATCCTGCCGGCGCCGAAGTCGGCGAGATTCGGGACGCCCTGGCGGGCGCTGGAGTCGACGATGCGACGATCCAGTTGATAGACGACGGTGCCGCCGTGCGAGTCACTACGCCCGACCTGGATATCGAAGTTGAGAACGCGGCTGTCGACGCCCTCGCCGAGGTAACTGGGGCTGATCGGAGCGAAATCTCTATCGAGTCGGTTGGCCCATCGTTTGGAGCTCTCGTGTTGAGAAGGGCCTTGACCGCTCTCGCGGTGTTTCTCGGCGTGGTGGTGCTTTTCATCACCTGGCGGCTCGAGTTCAAAATGGCGATGGCGGGCATCGTCGCACTGACTCACGACTTACTGATAACCGTCGGGGTGTATTCCCTCACCGGCTTCGTTGTGACGCCGGCGACGGTGGTGGCGGTGCTGACCATCCTCGGCTACTCGCTTTATGACACGGTTGTGGTGTTCGACAAGGTCGAGGAGCTGGTCGAGATCGAGGATGAGAAGACCTATTCCGAGATCGTCAACCTGGCTATGAACCAGGTACTGGCGCGGTCGTTGGCGACGTCCCTCACATCTCTGTTGCCCGTGGGATCGATCCTTTTCGTGGGGTCCTTCGTTCTGGGAGCTCCCTCATTGCGCGAATTCGCCCTTGCCCTGTTTGTGGGGATCGCCGCCGGCACCTACTCCTCTATCTTCGTGGCCGCCCCATTGCTTGCTACCTGGAAGGAACGTGAGGAGTTCTGGCAGGAGCGAGCCGCTTGGGTGGCGAGGCGAGCAAAGGCCGCCAAACGCTGAGCCGACCGTAGACTCTGGCCGGTGGACCACGTCACCTCACTGATTCGTGACATCCCCGACTTTCCGGAGCCGGGCGTCGTCTTCAAGGACATAACCCCTGTTCTTGCCGACAGCCGAGCCCTCAAGACCCTGGTCGACGCATTGGCCGCGCCCTACATAAATCAGGGGATCAGCAAGGTTGCCGGCATCGAGGCCCGAGGCTTCACTCTGGCCACTCCTGTTGCCGATCGTCTGGGAGCGGGCTTCATACCGATGCGAAAGCCCGGAAAACTCCCTTGGGAGACGGTTCGTGAGGATTACTCCCTTGAGTACGGGGCAGACGCGCTCGAGATCCATACCGATGCGGCTGAGCCCGGCGAGAGGGTCTTGATTGTCGACGATGTGATTGCAACCGGAGGCACTGCCGCAGCCGCGGTCAGATTGCTGAGGGGAGTGAATGCCGAGGTGGTGGGGTTCTCCGTGTTCATCGAACTCGTCTTTTTGGATGGCGCTTCCAAGTTGAATGGGGTACCGGTCAATGCCCTGGTCAAATACGACTGACGCCGTCGCGCCCGCCACCCTCGACGGTGTGATCACCGCCTTCAAGGCTCATCATCCTGAGGGCGATGCTGACCTGCTGCGACGTGCGTGTGACGTGGCGACAATTGCCCACAGCGGTCAGGTCCGTAAGACCGGTGACCCCTACATAAGCCATCCAACGACGGTGGCGCTCATGCTGGCCGAGTACGGCCTCGATCAACAGACGATTGCCGCCGCATTTCTCCACGACACTGTCGAGGACACACCGCTGACTCTGGCGGAAATAGACCGCGAATTCGGGCCCGAGATCGCCGGATTGATCGACGGTGTCACCAAGCTTGATCGAGTCCGATTCTCGAATCGGGAGCAGGCACAAGCCGCCACGATCCGAAAGATGGTGGTCGCCATGGCTCAGGACGTTCGTGTCTTGATCATCAAGCTTTTCGACCGCCTCCACAACATCCGGACCGTTCACGCTCTCCGTGACGAGAAGCAGAAACGGGTCGCCAAGGAAACACTCGATGTTTATGCGCCATTGGCCCATCGACTCGGTGTGCAGGAGATCAAGCATGAGTTCGAGGACCGCTGTTTCGCAATTCTCTATCCAGGCCCAAACGTCGAGATCAAAGCGAAGCTTGCCGAGAGGGCTCCGGAGCGGGAGGCGTTCATCAAGAAGATGGTCGAGGAAGTGACTGGCATCCTGGCCGATTCCGGTGTCGAGGCCGACGTCACGGGGCGGCCCAAGCACGAATACTCCATCTACCGGAAGATGCTGGAGGAAAACCGGCCCTTCGAGGACATCCACGACCTCATCGGTGTCCGCATCATCACTCCGACCACGCGTGATTGTTACGCCGCTCTTGGTTTGGTGCATAGCCACTGGGTCCCGGTGACCGGTCGCTTCAAGGACTATGTGGCGATGCCCAAGATCAACCTCTATCAGTCCCTCCACACCACGGTGATTGGTCCCGATGGCAAAGCCATCGAGATCCAGATCCGGACCCAGGAGATGCACCAGCGCGCAGAGTCCGGTATCGCTGCACACTGGCGCTACAAGGAAGGGGAGGTCGGGAGTTTCCCCGATATGGATCTGGCTGCGATGGGCGCAGACGAGGATCCGGAGGAGTTTCTGGCAAACTTGAAGCTGGACCTCTATCAGAACGAGGTATTCGTCCTCACGCCGGGAGGCGATGTCAAGTCACTTCCCGCGAGCGCGACGGCGGTCGACTTTGCCTATTCGGTCCATACCGAGGTGGGACACCGCTGTGTTGGGGCCCGGGTCAACGGGCGTCTCGTACCGCTTTCCACCCGGCTGCAATCGGGTGACATCGTGGAGGTGCTGACGTCCAAGTCTCCCAGCGCCGGGCCCAGTCGCGACTGGCTCAACTTTGTACGAACCGGCCGCGCCAAGTCGAAGATCAAACAGTGGTTTACCAAGGAGCGGCGCGACCAAGCGCTTGTCGAAGGCAAGGATCAGCTAAATACCTTCTTCAAGAAGGATGCGTCCGACCTGTCGGCCGCCCAGCGAGATGAACATCTCGACCGGATCGCCAAGGATCTGGGCCAGAACAGTGTTGAAGCCCTCCAGATCGCCGTCGGTGATGGGCACGTGTCGATCGACTCGGTGGCCACCCGTCTTCACAGGATTCTCACCCCCGACACCGGAGACGATCTCTTCGTTCCAAAGCGTCGTCGTCCCCAAGACAGCGCCCACGTAGTCGTGGAAGGTCAGGACGACATGTTGATCCACCTGGCTCGCTGCTGTGCTCCGGTGCCGGGAGATGCAATTGTCGGCTATGTCACGGTTGGTCGAGGGGTGTCAGTCCACCGATCGGACTGCACCAATGTGTCGTCTTTGGCCGAGCGACGGGAGCGGACAGTCGAGGTGTCTTGGCCGGCAGAAGATGTGGGTGCGTTTGTTGTGTGGATCCAGGTCGAAGCCCTCGACAGAACCAGGCTGTTGAGAGATGTCACCGCCTTGGTCAGTGACACCGGAGGGAACATCACCGCGTCTTCGACCAACGTCGGAGACGATCGCGTCGCAATTCTCAGATACGAGGTTGAACTCTCCGATCCGAGCCAACTGCCGCGGCTTCTCTCCGACCTGCGTGGGGTAGACGGGGTATTCACTGCTTTTCGGCTAGCCAACGACCCGGCATCCTGACCTTGTGCTGGTAATTCCGATACCGGCGTGGGTTGCTGCCACCAACGCGTATGTTGTCGCCGGTGAGGCCGGAGGGCCAGCTGTTGTGGTCGATGCTCCGCCTGAACCGGAGCTGATCGGTCGAGTTCTCGCGAAGCACGATCTCGCGGCGGTCGCATTGCTGTTGACCCACGGTCATGTCGATCACACCGGGGGCAGCGGAGCCCTTTCAGGGACTACTGGTGCGGCTGTGTACGTCCATCCCGACGACGACTTCCTCACTCTCGATCCAATCAAGCAACTCGAGCTCATGTTCGGTTTGACGCCGCCAGGCTCGTACGAGGTGCCCAAGGAGTTCAAGCGCCTCGAGGACGGCCAAGTGCTGGACCTGGCGGGGCTCCAGTTCGGGGTTCGTCACACCCCGGGCCATACGCCGGGCCACTGTTGCTTCTATCTCGAATCCGAGGAGACGTTCTTCTCCGGCGACCAGCTGTTCGCCGGGTCGGTAGGACGTACCGACCTGGCCGGCGGGTCCTACCCGGATCTGATCCGTTCGATGAAGGAGAAGGTGTTGGTGCTCCCCGATGACACCAGGGTGCTTCCGGGTCATGGACCGGAGACCACCATCGGACGAGAGCGGGCAACAAATCCTTTTCTCAGGCAAGAAAACCAGAGAGAAAACTTCTCCAGTTAACCTCGCGTCCTTCATGAGCTTTCGACCCCCCAAGGGCACCTACGATGTGGTCGCGGGCGCCTCGCCGCCGATCAGCGACCCTCAGATCTGGCGCTCTCTGCTGGGCGAGTGGGAGCAGTGGGCGGAGCGGTTCGGGTATCCGCTCACGATGACGCCCGTCTTTGAGGCAACCGAGCTGTTCGAAAGAGGCGTCGGTGGCTCCTCCGAGGTGGTCACCAAGCAGATGTACACATTCGAGGACAAGGGCGGCCGCTCGATCACGCTTCGCCCGGAGGGCACGGCCGGCGTCGTCAGAGCCTTTCTCAATGCCGGCGGCCAGGGTGCCTGGAAGGGTGCCTACTCGGGCCCGATGTTTCGTTATGAACGTCCCCAGAAGGGCCGATACCGCCAGTTCTGGCAGGTCGGCGTGGAGTATCTCGATGCTGAGGCCCCCGGTGCCGACTCCGAGGTCATCGAACTCGGCTACCGATACCTCACAGCGGTGGAAATGCCCGGACTGGAGGTTCGTCTCAACAGTCTCGGGGACTCGGAGTGTCGTCCTGCCTATCTCGAGCAGCTCAGCGCGTACCTGGATGAGCGCCGCGAGAAACTCTGCGGGGATTCGTTGGACCTGCTCGATGTCAATCCGTTGCGAGTTCTGGATTGCAAGGTTTGCGCACCGCACCTCACCGATGCCCCAGAGATGACGGACAACCTCTGCGACGCGTGCCGCGACCACTTCCAGTCGGTGAAAACCTCTCTAAACGCCCTCGACATCCCGTACGTCCAGGACCCGCGACTGGTGAGGGGGCTGGACTACTACACCCGCACCGCCTTTGAGTTCATCGGGACAGAGTTGGACGCTGCCCAAAACGCAGTTGGTGGCGGAGGTCGTTACGACGGTCTTGCCGAATCAATCGGCGGTCGTCGAACCCCTGGAGTCGGTCTGGCACTTGGCGTTGATCGAATAGTCATTGCCCTGGAATCGGCCGACGCGGCGTCGATCGATGTTTACATAGTCTCCGAGTCCGGCCCCGGTGATGCTCTGCTGGCGGCATCCGCCTTGCGACGGTCTGGCCTCAGAGTCGACTTCGACACCGAGGACCGCTCCGTCAAGGCCCAATTTCGGGCCGCCAACCGCTCCGGTGCGGGTACGACGCTGGTCATGGGTGGACTCGACAAGCCGGTCGATGTGCGCATCGGAGGGGACCGGTCGACGATGCCCCTGGAGGAGGTCTCAGATTGGATGAACGCGACGTTGTGATGAGGACCCATCGGGCAAACGAGATAACCGTTGGCGAGATAGGTCAGAAGGTCGCGATCGCTGGATGGGTCCAGCGTCGTCGTGATCACGGCGGCATCGCCTTTCTCGATATACGCGACGCCACCGGGATCGTCCAGGTCGTTGCCGACCCCGAAGACCATGAGGCGGTGAGCGACATCAAGATGGAATTCTGCGTCTCCGTGGCTGGGACCGTTCGGTCCAGGCCAGAGGGCACCGAGAACCCCGATCTCCCCACCGGCCAGATCGAGATCGGCGCCGAAGAGATTGTGGTGCTTTCGGCCGCCGGAACATTGCCGTTCATGATCGATGATCGGGTGGAGGTCGACGAAAGGGTCCGTCTTCAGTATCGGTATCTCGACCTTCGCAGGCCGCGGATGGCCGCCAACCTCAAGGCACGCTCCGGAGCCACGGCTGCAATCCGTCGCACCCTCGATCAGGCAGGATTCCTCGAGGTCGAAACACCAACACTGATCAACAGCACTCCTGAGGGGGCGCGTGATGTGTTGGTCCCTTCTCGGCTTCGCACGGGCGAGTTCTATGCGCTGCCTCAGTCGCCTCAGTTGTTCAAGCAGCTATTGATGATTTCTGGGGTTGAGCGCTACTTCCAGATTGCCCGCTGTTACCGGGATGAAGACTTCCGGTCGGATCGTCAGCTGGAGTTCACCCAACTCGACCTCGAAGGCGCGTTCTGGGATCGAGATGATGTGTTGGACGTCATCGAATCGGTTCTCGTCGCCGTGGCCAGGGAGTTGCGGGGAGTGGACGTCCCGAGGCCATTCCCCCATCTCACCTGGCACGAGGCGATGAACCGCTACGGCTCGGATAAGCCAGACATCCGATTCGGCATGGAGATCGTCGACCTGTCCTTGGTGTTCGCGGAGTCGGGGTTTGGAGTGTTCAAGGGTGCGATCGAGGCCGGGGGCACGGTCAGAGGGATAAATGCAGGGACACGGGAGTGGTCGAGGTCGCGTGCTGATGCTCTCACCGAGCGAGCCAAGGAGCTCGGAGCCAAGGGTTTGGTCTGGATGGTTGTAGAGGACGATGGCTCGCTACGTTCGCCCATCGCCAAATTCTTGAACGACGCCGAGCTTGAAGGGATCAAGCAAGCGTTCTCTGCGAAGCCGGGGGACATTCTCTTGCTTGCTGCCGATACGTGGAAGACGGCAGTCACGGTGCTTGGCAGCTTGCGTCTTGACCTCGGGCGCCCCGCCAACCACGACGACCTCGAATTCCTCTGGGTTGTCGATTTCCCCCTATTCGAGGAGGGAGACGATGGGTCGATCACGTTCTCACATCATCCATTCACCTCCCCAAAGTCTCTCGATGACATGAGAGAGCGCCCGAGGGAGGCGATTTCGAACGCCTACGACGCGGTTCTCAACGGGATAGAACTCGGTTCCGGCTCGGTCAGGATTCACGATCCAGACGTCCAGCGGCAGGTCTTCGACATACTCGGAATCGAGTCAGATACGGCTGAGAAGCGATTCGGCTGGTTTCTCGAAGCCCTTCGATACGGGACCCCTCCTCATGCCGGCTTCGCGTTTGGAGTCGACCGCTTGGTCATGGCGCTTCAGAACGAGAGCTCGATTCGAGAGGTGATCCCCTTCCCCAAGACCCAGACGGGATTAGATCCGATGACCGGGGCCCCGACTTGGGTCGACGATGAACAGCTAGAGGAGCTGGGAATCGAGCTAACGCCGGACTCGGAAGCGAGGCGGGAAGAGTCGGAAGCCTGATCGCGTCGACGGAACTCGTTGGTAGCGTCAGTGCGATGAGCGATCTCTTCTCGGCGCGAGGAGCCGAGGCTGCTGCCGGCGCTGCACCTCTTGCCACGCGGATGCGCCCGAGGTCGCTCGACGAGGTAACCGGGCAGGCAGGGCTTCTCGGCGCCGGGGCTGCCTTCCGAAAGATTGTCGAGTCCGGGCGCCCGATCTCGATGCTTCTGTGGGGCCCTCCCGGAACGGGGAAGACAACGCTGGCGAGACTGGTGGCGTCCTACGCCGACGCTGAATTCGAGACCCTTTCGGCCACATCGGCCGGTGTCAAAGATGTCAGGGCGATTCTCGCCGGAGCGAAGCAGCGCCTCGAGACCGACGAGCGGCGCACGGTCCTTTTCCTGGACGAGATTCATCGTTTTGCGAAGAACCAGCAGGATGCACTGCTCCCCGGGGTCGAAGACGGGACGTTGGTATTGATCGGGGCCACCACCGAGAATCCTTTCTTCGAGATCATCACACCGCTCATGAGCCGAATGACTCTGTTCCGGCTTGTACCGCTCGAGGCAGACGACATAGGCGGACTGGCCGATCTGGCTCTCGACGACGGCGAACGTGGCCTGGGTGCCTTACACCTCACCCTGGCCTCCGAGGCCCGGGAAGAGTTGTCACTCAGGACTGGTGGTGACGCCAGGCAGGCGCTCAACGCTCTCGAGGTGGCGGCTCTTCTGGCCCGAGCGGATGACCGTATGGAAATCGGCCTCGAGGACGTGGCTGAAGCACTGCAACGGCGCATCGTCCGCTACGACCGGGCCGGCGACAGTCACTACGACGTCATCTCGGCGTTCATCAAGAGTGTCAGGGGCTCCGACCCGGACGCCGCCCTCTATTGGCTATTCCTGATGCTCGAAGGAGGCGAGGATCCCGAATTCATTACGCGTCGGTTGCTCATCCTCGCTTCAGAAGATGTCGGACTGGCCGACTCATCAGGTCTTCAAGTGGCGGTGGCCGCCGCAGATGCTCTCGCGTATGTCGGGCTGCCGGAGGCGGCCTATCACTTGGCTCACGCCACCGTCTATCTGGCCACGGCTCCCAAATCGAACTCGGTGGCTCTTGCAATGCGTGCAGCCAGGTCGCTTGTGACGGAGGGCCCAAGTCCGGCGGTGCCGGCTCATCTGAAGTCTTCCAGCTATTCGGGCGCGGAGGAACTGGGTCACGGCGACGGTTACAAGTACGCCCACGACTGGCCCGAGGGCGTCACCAGACAGCAGTATTTTCCAGACGGTGTCGAACCGGCTGCCCTCTACCAACCGGGAGACAGAGGAGAAGAGGACGCAATCCGGAGAAGGTTGGAGCAGATCGATCAGATTCTGAACAGGTCTGGAAGGGGCTAGAGCTCGTGGATCGTCTCTGGTGGTTTTTGACCGGCCTCATCGCCGGAGGTCTCGTCACCATTCGCGCACTGAGGCGGCGGCCGACCGCGGGCGACCTCGCTGATGCAGCGATCACGACAACGGCCGACATTCTCGAACTCACGGCCCGGACTGTCCGCCCCAAGCGCAACCGCGATCCGAGCCGGCCTCGTTAACCTCGCGGCTTCGAGATTACGATGCGGGTGTTGCCTTGAATAGCCACCAACTCAGACAACTCTTCACATCTTTCTTCAGTGAGCGAGATCACGTGGTACGGCCGTCGGCGTCGTTGATCCCAACCGATCCCACCCTCCTCTTGACCAACGCCGGGATGGTCCCGTTCAAGCCCTATTTCCTGGGAGACGAGAAAGCGCCGTGGAAGCGGGCATCATCGATCCAAAAGATCGTACGAACCGTCGATATCGACATCATCGGCACCACCCAGCGCCATCTCTCCTTCTTCGAGATGATGGGCAATTTCAGCTTCGGTGATTACTTCAAAGAGGGCGCAATCACTTGGGCGTATCAGTTCTGCACCGAGGCCATGGGGCTCGAGCCCGAGCGCCTCTGGTACACCGTCTACGACACCGACGACGAAGCTCGGGACATCTGGATCGATGGGGTGGGGGTACCGGCCGACCGTGTTCAGAACGGCGGGCGCGACAACTTCTGGCAGATGGGGGTGCCTGGTCCCTGTGGCCCCAGCTCCGAGATTTTTTGGGATAGGGGCGAGGAGTATGGGGAAGGGGGCGGTCCACTAGAAGGTGACGAAGACCGCTTTGTCGAATTCTGGAACCTTGTCTTCATGCAGAATATTCAGGACGAGCCCTATCACGTCATTGGTGATCTGCCCGCCAAGAACATCGACACCGGGATGGGTCTCGACCGGATCGCCGCCATTCTTCAGGACGTTCCGACAGTCTTTGATATCGATACCACGAAGCACGTGCGAGATGCCGGCGCCGCTTACACCGGGCTCACCTATGGGGACTCTGAGAGCGGTGACGTCTCACTTCGAATCTTGGCTGATCACGGGCGTTCGGTCACATTCCTAATTGGAGACGGAGTGGTGCCGTCCAACGATGGCCGGGGATATGTGCTCAGACGACTCTTGCGCCGAGCCGTCCGCCATGCCTGGCAACACGGAGGGGCAGGGCTTGTTCTGCCCGAGTTGGTAGAAGCGACCGTCGATGCGATGGGCGACTGGTATACGGACCTGGCAGAAAAAAGAGACTTCATCGTCGAGGTCGTCACCCGGGAAGAAGAGCAGTTTCGCAAGACCCTGGAGTCCGGTCATCAATTGCTCGACACAGAGCTCCAAGGCAGCGAAGGCACCCTTTCCGGGCTGATCGCCTTCAAACTCCACGACACCTTCGGGTTCCCGATCGAGCTGACCAAGGAGATCGCAGCGGAGCGCGGGGTCGAGGTGGACGCGGTCGGATTCGAACAGGAGATGTCCGCTCAGCGGGAGCGTGCCCGGGCGGCTTGGAAGGGAGCAGACCATGCGGTGGCCGCAGAAAGTGTTTACCGATCGGTGCTGGACCAGATCGGCCTCACCGAGTTCGTCGGGTACACCGATGATCACGCGAGCGCAGTAGTTCTCTCGATCCTGGCCGACGGCGAATCAATTGATCGGGCTGACGAAGGCAGAGAGGTCGAGATGTTCCTCGACAAGACGCCGTTCTATGGCGAGTCCGGAGGGCAGGTGGGCGATACGGGTCATATCGAGGCCGAGACAGGTCGTGCGGTCATCGTTGATACCCAACACGTTATTCAGGGGCTTCATGGCCATCGCGGCACCGTCGAGGGCGGCCATCTCAACGTTGGCCAGCAGGTAAACGTGTCGATTGACTCGCCGAGACGTGATGCGATCCGAAAGAGTCATACGGGCACGCACGTTCTGCATTGGGCTCTGCGAGACATCCTCGGCGACCATGCCGTTCAGGCCGGCTCATTGGTTGAGCCCGGTCGTATTCGGTTCGACTTCTCGCATTTCTCCCAGATGGCCACCGACGAGGTCGCGTCTGTCGAAACAGAGGTGAATCGACGTCTCATCGCCAACAGCCAGGTCAACACGACCGTTACGTCGAAGGATGAAGCCCGGGAGATGGGCGCCCTGGCCTTTTTTGGCGACAAATACGGAGAGACTGTCCGAGTAGTGCAGGTCGGAGACTTTTCCACCGAGTTTTGTGGCGGAACCCACACGTCCTCCGCTGGCGAGGTGGGTCCCCTGGTTGTCTTGTCTGAGTCGTCGATCGGATCCAATCTTCGTCGGGTGGAGGCACTGACCGGAATGTCCGCCTACGACCATCTGGTGGCGATGAGGGCTGGGCTGGACGAGGTTGGCAGAATGCTCAAAGCAAGCCCCGCGGAAGTGGCTCCCCGGGTACGGGGTCTACTCGACAAGGTTGATCACCTCGAGGAGCTGCTCGACGTGATTAGAAACCAGCGGCGTGGCGAGCTGGCAGGGGAGATCGCTTCTGGTGCGGCGAAGGTAGGCGATGTCGCCTATGTGATCGCCGACGGCCAGGGGCTCGCCGGCAATGAACTTCGTCATCTCGCTCTGGGCGTCCGGGACCGGATAGACGGCTCGAGTGTTGTGGTCGTGGGATCGAACCACGCTGGTAAGGGAGCCCTGGTCGGCTTGGTCACCACAGATCTGGTTGAGAAGGGAGTGTCCGCCGCCGACCTGATTCGCGAGGGAGCACGGGAGCTCGGCGGTGGAGGCTCGAGCGACCCCGAACTGGCACAGGCCGGCGGTCCGAACGGGAAGAACCTCTCGGCAGCGCTGGCGGTCACAAGCGAAGTCGTGGAGAAGTCCCTGAGCGACTCGTGAAGCGGAGTCTTGGCGTCGACTACGGAACGAAGCGTGTGGGTCTGGCGATCTCGGATTCCCTGGGAATCGTTGCCACGCCGCTGGCTGTGTTCGACCGCCAATCGGCGGTCGAGGACATCGTCAAGCTCGTTCAGGAGCGCGATGTCGGTACCATTGTGGTTGGCCTGCCCACCGGGCTCGACGGCACTGAGGGTCAGTCTGCTCGAGATGCCCGGAACCTTGGCGACGAGTTGAAACGTCAAACAGGCGTGGAGGTCGTATTCAGAGACGAGCGTTTCACATCGCGTATGGCCGAAAGCGCTCTCCTCGAATCAGGGATGAAACGCCGCGACCGGAGGAACACGGTGGACAAGGTGGCGGCCTCAATCATTTTGCAGGACTACCTGGATGGCCAGACATGACATTCGAACCAGTTCCCAGCCCATCGCCTTGGGTCCGGGTCACAAAGTTGATCGTCGCTCTCGGCATCGTCGGAGTCGCCGGCCTGGCCGTCGTGGGGGGTGCTTCGTACTTGGGTCGTCTCGTCGGTTCTTCCGTCGCTGCCGAAGATGCATCCGCAGAGCAGGTCGTCGTGGTCGCGGGCCACGCCGTCACCGTGGAGATACCGGCAGGCTCATCGGCCAAAGACATAGGAGCCATGCTGGCCGCGCAGGGCGTTGTTCTCTCCGCTCTCGAGTTTGAGGTGGCGGTGAGATCCACCGATTCGGCGTCCAGCCTCAAGGCCGGCAGTTACAGCCTTCAGACTCTCATGGATCCTGACGAGGTGGTCGCGTTGCTGGTGGTGGGCCCGGTGGCCAACGTGTATCGGCTGACCGTGATCGAGGGCCTGAGAGTCAACGAGATCCTGACTCGACTCGCCGAAACCTCCGGCCATCCTTACTCGGACTTCGAAGGGGCGTTGCTCAACGGCGATGTCTCCAGCTCGCTCTTGAAGAACTCTGGTGAGGTGACGCTTGCCGATTGGGAAGGTCTCCTCTTCCCCGACACCTACGAATTCCGTCGCTCGGCCCAGCCGGCCGCCATCCTTCAACGTCTCTCGTCTACTACGGAACAGCGGGTCGCCAGCATCGACTGGTCGGACCTGATCAACCTCGGTTACACCGAGCATGAAGGGATCATCATCGCATCGATGATCGAGGCCGAGACCTTGCTCGATGAGGAGAGGTCGATCGTGTCGAGTGTGATCCACAATCGGCTCGAGATCGGAATGAAGCTCGATATCGATGCAACCGTCCTATACGCCCTCGGGACCAGAGACGTTTTCGAGTTCGACAACACCTTGGATTCGCCCTACAACACATATGTGGTGGCCGGCCTGCCCCCCACCCCAATCGCCGCGCCAGGGCGGTCCTCCCTCGAGGCCGCAGCCAACCCGGATGACACTCCCTATCTGTTCTATGTCCTCAGTGACCTCGACGGTCGTCACGCGTTTGCCGAGACTATCGATGAGCACTTCAACAATGTGAATCAGGCCCGCGAGGACGGCGTGCTTCCCTGATTTGGTGGCACACTTGAGTGATGAGCCAAACACTCGAGTTAGCGGTACTCGGTGACCCGGTAGATCACTCGCTCTCTCCCGCGATCCACGGTGCGGCGATGGCCAGCTGTGGATTCGACGGCTCATACACGGCGATCAAAGCCGATCGCCGGATACTCGCCTCGATGATCGACGACCTCCGCTCGGGATCGATGTCCGGCCTGAACGTGACCATGCCGCTCAAGGGCGACGCCGCTGAGTTGGCTGATGTACTGACTCCAGAGGCCATGTCCTCACGGTCGGTGAACACGTTGCGCTCTAGGGGAGACCGGGTCGAAGGCCATTCAACGGACGCTGTGGCGTTGGCGCAGCTGATCTCAGAGAACTCGATTGGTGCCGAGACGCCCATACATCTATTGGGTGCCGGCGGGGCGGCGGCCGCGGTATTGGCCGTTGGAGGCGATCGCACGATCTATGTCACGTCGCGCCGAATGGAGCAGGCAAAGAGCGTTGCCGAGCAATGGCGGCGTGGCCACCCCGTCCGGTGGGGGACGCCTGTGGCCGGCGCTCTGGTTGTCAATGCAACGCCTCTGGGCATGAGAGGAGAAAACCTTCCGGAAGGCCTGATCGATGTCGCGTCGGCTCTCATCGACCTCCCGTACGGCCAAGCGGTCACGCCAGCAGTCGAGTCGGCTCGTTCTATGGGCCTTCCCACTGTCGATGGCCTAGCGTTTCTCGTGACCCAGGCGGCTGAGTCGTTTCGGTGGTGGACAGGGGTCAATCCTCCGCTGAACGTCATGTTCGAGGCAGTTGGAAAGACCTAAAGGGCTCACCTCATGAAACCGAAAAGGTGGAGATGGATGTTCAAGCAAGGAGTGGTTGAGGTGACTCTTTCTGGAAACCTGGGATTCGTCCCATTAGACGAGGTCTTGCGCCTTCTTTCCCGAGCCGGCCAAAAGGGGGCCATTGCGGTGAGCGGGGATGACGTTCGTGGTCGGGTATTCGTCACAGAAAAGGGTGTTGCTCTCGCGACCACCTCTGATGACGCTTCCTTGCGGACCCATTTGCTCAATTCTCAATTCATAGATGAGGGGCATCTGCGAAGTGTCGAGTCCGGTGCCGCCACCTTGGAGTCGATCAGCGACAGCCATCCGGGCTTGATCGATCTCCTAAGGGAGATGACGGTGGAGAGTTTGTTCCAGATGACGAGCCATGGCACGACCTTCGAGGTGGACGAGGATGCACGGACGCCGTTCGAAAGCCCGAAGACGTTCGAGTTGGAGGGCGTTCTCGATGATGCGCGCCATCGGGCCGGCGAGTGGTCTGAGATCGAGACGTCGCTAACTGATTTGGCCGGTGTCATCAAGATGAAACGAGATCTGGGTGGCAGAGACGAGATCACACTTGGCCGCGACGCGTGGAAGTTGCTCAGTGAACTGGGTGCAGGGTCATCGGTTGGCGAGATGGCAGATCGTCTCGGGACCACCAAGTTTTGGACAGCCCAGGTCGCATCCGAACTGACTTCGAGCGACCTGCTGTTCGTGGTCGGCCAAGGCGACCCAGCGACCGACCTCGAGACGGAGCGTGAGACGGAGCGCGAGACGGAGCCCGAGGCCGAGTACGAGGACACGACCGAGGCCGAGCAGGTCGACGATGGTGTCGAGTCTCCAGCTGCGTCCGAAGTCGAAGCCGACGTCGACGCCGATGTCGATGTCGACCCCGACCAGTCATGGTGGGAGGAGCCAGAATCCGAGGATGTCGACGCTGAGGCGGATGAGGTTGACACCGGAGAAGTCGAGGAAGCGACGGAGGACGCTGCCAGCGTCAGCCGGTTTGGAGCGTTCACCAAGTCCCGCAAGGGCTCGGATGGCGATGACGATGAGTCTGCTCTGACTGACCCGGAGACAGAGTTCGAGAACGTCGAAGATGACACCGAGGCCTTTCTCGAGCAGGTATTCTCCGAGTTGGATCCACCACAGGACGAGCCCGAGGGCCATGGGCTGCTCAAGCGCCGTCGTTTTGGGGTGACACTCGAGGATGTACCCAATACCAAAGACTGATAAACACGCTGGTCTTCGCGACCACAGCTAACTTGCTCCGGCGGTGACACAAATCCTCGCCGGAGCTTTTGGTTTTCTGGCGGCGCTTGCGGCCCACGACCTCGCCGCCCAGGCGCTGGCGGACAATCCTCTACGTCCTTTGTCGGGAACCTGTCCACGATGCGGCACCAACCGCGGGTGGCTGAAAGCGCGATGCCCGACATGCTCCCGCCCGGTTGCAAGAGAAGTCGGTGTCGTTCTGGCCGGCGTGGTCGGGGCAATGGCATTTGTCAACACCATTGGAGTCAGCTGGGCACTGGTCAGCTATCTGGGGTTTCTGTTACTTTCGCTTGCACTTGTCATCACCGACATCGAAGCCATGCGAATCGTCGACCGGCTCAACATCCGGGGAACTCTGCTCCTCGTGGTTGCACTCGGCGCCGGTGCTGCTCTCGACGGGAACCTCGGTTCTTTCTGGCGGGCACTGCTCGGCGCCCTGGCGTATTTCGCGGGCACCAACCTCGTGTTCATAGTGGTGCGGGGACGTGGATTCGGATATGGCGACGTGAAACTGTCCATACAACTCGGCCTGTTCACTGCGTACGTTTCCTGGGGCACGCTTGGCTGGTCGGTATTTCTCATGGCAATGATCGGGGGTGTCATCTCAATTGGTGTGATCGTCGTTGGATCTGTCGCGAGGAGGCAGAGGCTTCGCTCGGACCCTGACGACGAGGCACCAACTCTGCGGGACGCTCTGAGGGTCGAGCTTCCGTACGGCCCGGCCATGGTCGCTGGTGCATGGATTGCACTGGCTCTGGCCGGAATCGGAGCTTTTCCGATCCCGTCGTAGCATTCGGGCCATGTTGCGGTTTCTGACGGCGGGCGAATCACACGGGCCAGGCCTGGTCACCATTGTCGAAGGCCTACCGGCTGGGTTGGCAGTGTCTGCGGAGGGAATCTCCGCGGAGTTGGCTCGGCGGCGCCTCGGATTCGGCAGAGGCAAGCGCATGTCGCTCGAGAGAGACCAGCTTGAGATCCTCGGCGGTGTCCGACATGGCCTCACATTGGGCTCGCCCGTCGCTGTAGTAGTACGTAATACGGAGTGGCCCAAGTGGGAGGAGATCATGAGTCCCGGGGCGGGAGACCCAGGTAAGAAGATCAGCCGTCCCCGACCCGGTCACGCCGACCTCCCCGGAATGCTCAAGTACGACACCGACGATGCACGAAACATCCTGGAACGGGCATCAGCGCGTGAGACCGCCGCTCGAACCGTCGTCGGTTACCTGGCCAAAGAACTTCTGCGTTTGGTCGGTGGAGCCGTTGTCAGCCATGTGACCGCGATCGGGAAGGCGACGTATGAGGGTCCGCCGCCCGGCCCCGAGGATCTTGAGGCAATCGATGCCAGCCCCGTCCGTTGTATCGACTCGCAGGCCACTGCGGCCATGGTCGCCCTGATCGAAGACGCGGTGGCCAAGAAGGACACCCTCGGCGGAGTGTTCGAGGTGCTCGCTTTTGGGGTACCACCCGGAATCGGATCCCATGTCCATCACGATCGTCGTCTTGACGGCTTGATTGCTGGGGGGCTCATGTCGATCCCTGCGATCAAGGGGGTCGAGATCGGCAGCGGGTTCGAGGTGGCGGTCGGCGACGGGTCAGCGGCTCATGACGAGATTGTCCAGGGCTCAGAGGGCCTTACCCGGCTGTCCAATCGGGCCGGTGGCATCGAGGGTGGGATATCCAACGGGCAGCCGATTAGAGCGCGGGCGGCCATGAAGCCGATTTCAACTCTGATGAGACCCCTTCAGACGGTTGACATGGACACCGGCAAGCCGGCTCAGGCAGTCAGGGAGCGATCGGACGTATGTGCGGTGCCCGCTGCCGCAGTGGTAGGCGAGCAGATGGTCGCTATCGCCCTTGCGGGCGAATACATGCGAAAGTTCGGCGGCGACACCGTTGATGATTTCAAGGGCGGTTTCGATTCGTATCTGTCGCGGCTTCAGGATCGAATCAGCAAGTGACGCTTTGGCTGGTGGGAATGATGGGCGCCGGCAAGACCACGGCGGGCGAGCTCGCTGCCATCGCCCTGGACCGGAAGTTCTTCGACACCGACGGAGAGATTGCTCGAAGGATGGGATGTTCGATCGCCCAACTGTGGGGCCAAGTCGGGGAGGATTCCTTTCGCGACATGGAAAGAGCGACCATCGCCAGGCTGGCCGATTCCGACGCTGTGGTGAGTGCGGGCGGAGGGGCGCCGGTGGATCCGTCAAACCGTGCTGCCATGTCCCTGTCCGGCACGTGCGTCTGGCTCAAAGCAGAACCGGCGATCCTGAGTGAGCGTCTCGATGGGGGCGAGGAGCGCCCGTTGCTTCAAGGACACGACAGTCGGGAGGAAACACTGAGGCGCGTCCTCGCCGACCGCGCCACCTTCTATGGAGAAGTAGCCGACTACGAGATTGAAACCGACTCGTTGGACCCCGCCGCGGTGGCCGCCGACATAGTGGAATGGTGGTCGAAGTGATCATGGGAGGTCGGACGGAGATGGTCATCGCGGCCGGTTTGCCTGACCATATTCTTCCGAAGCGGGAGGGGCGTGCCCGCGTGGCAGTTTTGACCCAACCAGGAGCCACGAATCACGCGACGAATGTTGCCAGTTCGATTCGGGCTGACGGCTACGAAGTCGAGATGATCGGCCTTCCTGACCGCGACGGAGCGAAGAGCCTCGATGTCGCCGCGTCGGTCTACGAGACCCTTGCTCGGTTCGGGTTAGGGCGGCAGGACACCCTTGTGGGAGTCGGAGGCGGGTCTGTCACCGACCTCACTGGATTCGTGGCGGGCACCTGGATGCGGGGCGTAGAGGTGGTGCATGTCCCCACCACGCTCCTGGGAGCAGTCGATGCGTCGATCGGCGGGAAGACCGGAGTCAACCTGGCGGGTAAGAACTTGGTTGGTGTGTTTTGGCACCCAATCCGCGTGGTGGTTGACACCACGATCCTCGATGACTTGCCCGGCTCGCTGCTTCGCGAGGGGTTGGCAGAAGCGCTGAAGGTCGGTCTCATAGGTGACCCTCACCTGGTCGAGCTTTTGGAGGCACACGGCGTGGAAGCGCCTATCGGTGAGGTGGTACGGCGCGCGACTGAGGTCAAGAGCCGCATCGTCGACAGTGACGAACGCGAGCAGGGGGAACGAGCGTTTCTCAATTTCGGTCACACAATCGGCCATGCCGTCGAGTTCGCGTCGACCCTCTCACACGGCGAGAGCGTTGGTCTCGGAATGGTGGCAGCCGCCCGAATATCACAGGAGAGAGATGGTTTTTTGGAGGCTGAGCGGGTGACAGCGGCCATATCTGAGCTCGGCAATCCGGTGAAGGTGAGCGGACTGGACCCGGCGCGAGTCAAAGACCTGCTCCGCCATGACAAGAAGCGCGATGCGGAGGGCCTCAGGATGGTTCTTCTCGAATCCATTGGCCGCCCTGTTGTTCGTCACGTCGACTCAGATGAGATCGACATTGGCCTTGCGGCGATAAATCTCTGATCCGATTACCGTCCTGGGCCGCAGCCTCGAGGACCCCAGATTGATAAGCACGAATGATGTGAAACCGGGCATGGCCCTGGAGTTGTCAGATGGGCTTTTCACGATTGTTGAGTACCAGCACGTCAAGCCGGGCAAGGGCAAGGCGTTTGTCCGGATGAAGCTCAAGAAACTAGAGACCGGACAGGTTCTGGATCGGACCTTCCGAGCCGATGAGAAGGTTGAACAGGCCTTTATCGATCGGCGCAATCATCAGTACCTATACCGGGATGACCTGGGATTCCACTTCATGAACCTCGAGGACTTTGGTCAGATGGCCATCAGTCAGGAAGATGTCGGCTCCGCTGCAAGCTATCTCGTCGACGGCATGACTGTCAGTCTCACGCTCTATCAGGGCACTCCGATTGGCGTCGATCTTCCATCGTCTGTCGAGTTGGAAGTCACTTACGCTGAACCGGCCGTAAAGGGTGACACCAGAACCGGCGCGACCAAGTCGGTGCGACTCGAGACCGGCCTGGAGATACAGGTTCCCCTGTTTGTCGAGCAAGGAGACCGGGTGAAGGTCGATACGCGTAGCGGCGGTTACCTGACGCGGACATGACGAGCGGTAGTCGCACGAGTGATGAGGGACGCCGGAACCATTCATGAGTCGGGTCACTAGATCCTCGAGCCATGTGACCGTCCCGGCGAGAGTATCCGTGTCGGACTTTGCCGACGCCGTTGGCAAGCCAATATCAGAGGTGCAAGCCGTGCTCGAATCTCGAGATGAGCCGTCGGCGCCTGATGACCTAATCGACTCCGGGCAGTCCGATGCGGTGGGCAAGGTTTTGGGCCTTGAGATCAGGGTAGAGCCACGGGACCTCGCTCTGGAAACCTTGTATGAGATGGAAGCCCGAGACGAGATAGAAGTACCGCGTCTCCCAGACCGGGCGGACACCCTGGTCAGGGGGGTTCTGGCCAGTAAGGAGTCACTCGATCACGCGATCGAGTCTGCTTCCGAGCATTGGAGGGTGGCCCGGATGCCCGTGATCGACCGTGCGATCCTCAGGCTCGGCCTCTACGAGTTGAAGCATCATCCGGATATACCAACCGCGGTGGTCGTGTCAGAGGCCGTGCGCCTAGCCAAGACCTATTCGACTGAACGATCCGGATCGTTCGTCAATGGCGTTCTGGCAACGCTCGCCCGTTCCGAACGGGGTTAGGGCCGATGACAACTCGGATGGCCGCCCTTCCGTCACTCTTGAAATACCTCACATGATCCTCATCTTCAATGCGCTCGTCTTCACTGGTCAGAGTATGAAGCAGCGTGATGTGCTCATCGAGGGCGAGACCATCACCGAGGTCGGGTCTATTTCAGCGCCTCCTGGAGCCTCCGTGATTGATGCGACCGGGATGGTGCTGGGACCAGGCCTGGTCGACCTCCACGTCCACTTTCGCCAGCCGGGTCAGGAATGGAAGGAGAACATCGATAGCGGCTCACGGGCTGCCGTCGCCGGCGGATACACGGCGGTGATGATGATGCCCAACACGATTCCCGCCATAGATTCCGAAGAGATAGCTCGTGAGATGATTGCCATCGGCAGAGCGTCGGGCCGCCTGGAGATAGCGGTGGCGGGCGCAATAACGGCTGGCCGCCAGGGCGAGTCGCTGAGCGAGATAGCGGGCCTTCATCGAGCCGGTGTCAGGATCTTCAGCGATGACGGTGACTGCGTCGCCGACGGCACACTGCTCCGGGAGGCAATGTCACTCGTGGCCCGATGGCCCGGGGCCCTCATTGCCGAGCACGCCGAGGATATTTCGCTGACCGTCGGTGGCCACATGCATGAAGGCGGGGTGTCGGCAGGTCACGGTATCGCCGGCCTGCCAACTCGGGCCGAAGTGGACGTTGTCAGCCGCGATATCGGTCTGGCCCGCGAGACAGGTGCTCGACTTCATGTCCAACATCTCTCCGCATCGGGCAGTGTTGATCTCGTCCGTGATGCCAAACTCGAAGGCCTGCCTGTGACCGCTGAAGTGACTCCTCATCACCTCTCGCTCACAGATCATGCCCTGAGCACCCTCGACCCGAATCTAAAGATGTACCCACCCCTACGCGAGGAGTCGGATCAGCTGGCCCTCACCGAGGCTCTCGTTTCAGGAGTGATTGATATCGTTGCGACTGACCATGCGCCCCATGCAGTCGAGGACAAGGCGGTTCCCTTCGAGGACGCCCCCCGGGGTGTGATCGGCCTGGAGACCGCGATGCCACTGGTCCTGGAGGCACTGGGGCGCAATGTCGCAATGATGTTTGATCGAATGAGCGTCATGCCGGCTCGTCTGGGCGGCTTTGAGCGTCACGGCCGCCCGGTCGCATCTGGCGAACCGGCCAATCTTGTTCTGTTCGATCCAGAGGGAAGGGTCACACCAGGGAAATTCCAGTCGAAATCGTCAAACAGCCCGTTTCTAGGACAGTCGTTGCGGGGCCGGATCGTGACGACTATCTACGAGGGTGGTATCCAGGATGAGGGAACGATGAGATGATTGATCCCAAGCCGGGTCTTGTGGGTGCTGCCGATCGGGACGTCTTGAGGGGACGCTCGTTCGCCAGTCTCGACGCCATCACCCGGTCGACAGGGCTCAAGGAATGGCGCGAGTCCGGATGAAGACCAGGCTGGGATCGCTAGAGCTTCGATCCCCACTGATCGCGGCTTCGGGCACTGTCGGCTCGGTTTGGGAATGGGCATCGGTGGCGGATGTGTCGCAATATGGCGCAGCCGTGGCGAAATCGGTGTCTGCCGAGCCATGGCCGGGCCACCCTGCCCCCCGGTTGGCCCCGACAGACGTCGGCATGCTGAACGGTATCGGCATCCAGAATCCCGGTATTCAGATCTGGGCCCGGAGGATGACAGGCCACATGGCAGCGACTGATGTCCCCATCTGGGGCTCGGCTGTGGGAGGGAGTGCCAGCGAGTTCGCGGAGGTGGCAGAGGGGTTGGAGGGTGCGGGCGTTCCTGCGATTGAGGTGAACCTGTCCTGTCCCAACCTCGAGAATGGGGCGATGTTCTCCTACGACGCCGCTCTTTCGGCGAGCGTCGTGCGTGAGGTTATCTCGAGCGTGACCGTGCCGGTAGGGGCCAAGCTGTCGCCCAACACACCCGATTTGATCGAGGTGGCGAAGGGATGCATGAATGCCGGGGCGGAATTTCTGACATTGACCAACTCAGCATTGGGGTTTGGGCTATCGGTGGAGTCGGCTCGGCCTTCGTTGTCCGTTGGAGCAGGGGGATACAGCGGGCCCGGTCTCAAGCCCATCTCGTTGCGCTGCGTTTTCGAAGTTGCTCGCGCCATGCCGGGGACACCGATAGTCGGGTGTGGGGGAGTGGTATCGGGGCGAGATGTGGTGGAGTACCTGATGGCAGGTGCATCCGCAGTGGCCCTGGGGACGATCCATCTGGCGGAGCCAAAGGCGGGCGTGCGTATCTTGAGGGAATTGCAACACGAGTTGACACGGCTGGGCGTCGAATCTGTGAAAGATCTGATTGGGACTGTTGAACCATGGTGAGTCCGGTAGTCGTCGCTCTTGACTTCCCGTCTCTGGCCGAGGCCCGCTCGGTGGCGCAAATGGTCAAGCCGCACGTTGGTGCCTTCAAGGTTGGCCTCGAGCTTCTCTGGGCCGAGGGACCTGATGTGATTCCAACCATCGTTGGCCTGGGCCTGCCCGTATTCGTTGACGCCAAGCTGCACGACATTCCCAACACTGTCAACCGGTCAGCACGAGCGTTGGGGATGCGAGGTGCCCGGTGGGTAACTGTTCATGCGACTGGAGGACCGGCCATGATCGAAGCGGCGGTCGCGGGCATCGAAGCGGGATCTTCGGAGGCGGGAATCCTCGCCGTCACAGTCCTCACCTCCATCGACGAAGCCACGATGGCCGCAGTCGGTCTCCAGGGCCCTGCCAGCCGGCGGGTCGCCTCGCTCTCAACACTTGCAGCCTCGGCTGGCGCCGAGGGCGTTGTCTGTTCGGTGGCGGAGGTATCCGATGTAAAGAGTGTTGTAGGAGAGCTTCTCGCAGTGACGCCCGGGATTCGGGGGACGGGCAGTCGTCCTGACGACCAGGTGCGGGTGGCCACCCCTGAGGCGGCGATGGCGGCGGGTGCCGATCTTCTCGTGATCGGAAGACCGATAACCAGGGCCCCGGACCCTGAGGCGGCAGCAGCGGCCATCGCAGAAGAACTCGCTCCATGGCGCTCGCGTCCAGTCCGGTGAGCTATGGTCGGCAGCCCGACCCCTGGGAGTGAGCAATGCCCAAGCCTCCGCAGTTGACGGATGAGCAGAGAATGGCGGCCCTGGCCAAGGCCGCCGAGGCCAGAAAAGTGCGCGCAGAGACCAAGGAGCTCCTCAAGACAGGCTCCCTTCAACTCTCCGAGCTGTTTGAGGAGGCGGAGACCGACAAGATCCTTGCCGGAATCAAGGTGGAGCGTCTTATTGCCGCCATGCCAGGCACAGGGAAGATCAAAGCCAAGAGGCTGATGGAGACTCTCGGGATCGCCGAAAACCGGCGCATCCGTGGCCTGGGGACCAATCAAAAGGCGGCGCTTCTGTCCGAATTCTCTTGACGTGCCGGGCCGGCTGATTGTCATAACCGGACCATCCGGCTCGGGAAAGTCCACCATCATCCAGGCTCTCTTGGCGAAGACCGATGTCCAATTCTCGATCTCAGCAACCACGAGGTTACGTCGGCCCGGCGAGAAGGATCGAGTGGACTACCTCTTCGTCTCTCCGCAGAAGTTCGAAGAAATGGTTGACAACGATCAGCTCCTCGAATGGGCCAGTTTCAACGATCGGCTGTATGGGACTCCTGCTGAGGCCGTGAACCAGAGGATGGCCGACGGTCATGATGTCCTCCTTGACATTGAGATCCAAGGAGCGCGTCAAATCAGGGAGAAGTATCCGGATGCATTGATGATCTTCATTTCCCCCCCGAGCATTGAGGAGTTGGAGAGACGCCTGCGACGTCGGGGAGACACCTCAGCATCCGACATCCAGGATCGACTCGAGATGGCCGTAGCGTTGGACGTTTCGTCCGATTTGTTCGACCACATCGTGGTGAACGAGGAAGTGGATGTAGCGATCGACAAGGTCGTCGACCTGATAACCAGCTGAATGTGGGGTAACCTGTGCGGGCTCACCCCTCTCGAAGGAATCCATGAAACTCGAAAATGTCATCGACCAGATCGGTAATCGCTTCGCCACTGTTGTGGTTTCGGCCCGTCGTGCCAGGCAGATCAACGGGTACTTCCATCAGCTCGGCGTGGGGTATGGCGAGTTTGTGCCACCGCAGGTTCACACGCTGTCGCGGAAGCCGCTGACAATCGCGATGGAAGAGATCGCTGAAGGCAAGGTCGCCGTCGACACCGTTGAGGAGTAATGCTTCACGGTCGGCGCATTCTTCTTTGCGTCACCGGTGGGGTAGCGGCATACAAATCGGCCTATTTGGCTAGACGACTGGTCGAGTCGGGCGCCAGCGTCCGGGTCGCGATGTCCGAGTCGGCTCTTGAGTTCATTGGAGCGCAGACATTCGCGGCGATAACGGGAAACCACCCTGTCACCTCCCTATTCGCGGACGAATCAGTGTCCCCACACACCGAGATGGCTCGTTGGGCCGATCTTGTGATCGTGGCACCGGCCACCGCAGCAACCATCGGACGAATAGCGGAAGGGATCTCCTCCGATTTGGTCAGCGCAACCATTCTCGCCACGACCGCTCCGATCCTGGTTGCGCCCGCGATGCACACCGAGATGTGGGAGAACCGTTCCACCCAGCGCAACATCGACCAGCTCAGGTCAGACGGCCACCACCTCATCGGTCCTAGCGAAGGCTCTCTTGCCGGGGGAGACGTTGGTGTTGGCCGGGTCTCCGAGCCCGAGGAGATTCTCGAGGCCGCGAGCTCGATTCTGGAGGGAGACGCAGATGGGCGCGCTGTTCTCGTCACCGCCGGCGGTACCCGGGAACCCATCGATCCGGTGCGATACGTCGGTAATCGGTCATCAGGGAAGATGGGTCATGCAATTGCAGACGAGGCTGTTCGCCGCGGCTACGCGGTGACCTTGGTGACAACCTCCAGCCTGCCGGTTCATCCTGCGATCAAGATCGTCTCTGTTGAAACGGCTCAAGAGATGTACAGCGCGGTCAGTGATGTCGAGGCGGATGTTGCGGTAATGGCTGCTGCCGTTGCCGACTTTCGCCCCGCGGAGAGCCATAAGACGAAGCTGGCTCGGTCAGACGGGCTCGAGTCCATCCGACTCGAGGCGACACCCGACATTCTGGCTTCCGTCGTGTCACGATCGGAACCCCCCTATGTCGTCGGGTTCGCAGCTGAAACCGGTGGGGTGGAGAGGGCAATCGAGAAAGCGGAGCGCAAGAGCGTCGACCTCCTCGTCTACAACGATGTGTCCGAGCCGGGATCCGGATTCAACACCGACACCAACCGGGTCGTCCTCATCGGCCATCACGGCACGACCGAATCCCTTCCCCTATTGACCAAGGCCGAAGTTGCGGAAAAGATCTGGGATCGGATCGCCTCGGAGCTCAGTGAACGTGGATAGAGTTCGCTGCTCATGAGTGTCTCCTTCTTCACTTCTGAATCGGTTACCGAAGGGCACCCCGACAAGGTCGCTGACGCCATCTCTGATTCCGTACTTGACGAAGCGCTTCGGCTTGATTCCGCAGCGCGGGTCGCCTGCGAAGTCTTTGTGACTACCAATCTTGTCGTCGTTGGCGGTGAGATTTCTGTGGCTGACGAGCTGGATCTGGAGACGATTGTTCGGCGGACAGTGAAGGCCATTGGCTATGACGGGTTTGATCCCGACTTCGCCTACGACGGCATTGAAGTGCTGAACCGGGTGCAGCCGCAGAGCGCAGACATAGCTGCGGGAGTCGACGACAACCTCGGAGCCGGGGACCAGGGAATGATGTTCGGTTTCGCCGTGAACGAGACCGAAGAGCTGATGCCGGTGCCGATCGAGCTGGCGCATCGCCTGGCCGAACAGCTCTCTGATGTGCGACGAACCGGCAAGCTCGATTATCTCAGGCCCGACGGCAAAACCCAGGTCATGGTTCGATACGAGGGCTCGAGGCCAGTGGAAGTCGAGAAAATCTTGATCTCGGCTCACCATGCTCCCGACCAGGACCAGGGGGAGATGGCGGAGGATGTCTTCAACACCGTTGTAGCCGCGGTGATACCTGAGCGAATGTTGACCGCCGATGTCCAGTTCATACTCAACCCGACCGGTCGGTTCGAAATCGGTGGGCCGATTGCCGACACCGGCTTAACCGGAAGGAAGCTGATCGTGGATACCTACGGTGGGTATGCCCGTCATGGAGGAGGGGCCTTCTCCGGGAAGGACTCGACCAAAGTGGATCGCTCCGGCGCCTACGCAGCCAGATGGGCCGCCAAGAACCTCGTCGCCGCCGAAGTTGCGACCAAGCTCGAGATCCAGGTCGCCTACGCGATCGGACAGGCGGAGCCCTTTTCGATTCATCTCGACACCTTCGGGACGGAGAACATCGCTCCGGAGAGAATCAAGCGAGTGCTCGATGATGTCTTCGACTTCCGCCCGGCCGCCATCATCGCCCAACTCGAATTGACCCGGCCGATCTTTGCCACCACAGCAGCAGACGGACATTGCGGCCGGCCTGGATTCTCCTGGGAACAGCTGGACCGCGTTGAAGCAATCAGGGGAGCCGCGGGCCTCTGAGCCAGGCAGCCCGGGTGGTACCCCGGCTCGCCACCTTTGCAGTGGACAAGGGGTTTTGGTATTCGATTCCTGACCATCTTGCCGACCAAATCGAGTTAGGCACGATCGTGAGAGTGCCCCTGTCGGGAAGGCGGACGAGGGGCTACGTTGTGGAGGTTGTCCACGAAAGGCCGGGCCCGCTCAAAGCTATTGCCGGGACATCCGGCGATTATCCGGTGTTCGATGCCAAGCTGCTCCAAGCCCTGGTATGGGCAGCCAATCACTATGTAGCGCCGCTGTCGGTGATGTTGGACCGGACAGCCCCTCCCAACCTTCCCCGAGCGGCCACGGAGCCGAAGCTGGAGAAGGTTGCTGAAGCGAGCGGCGATCATCCGTTGATGGCTGTCGCCAGCCAGGCAGCGGCCGGGAAACGACGCCCGGTCTCAGCGATTGTCGCGCGGTCGAAGCCCGAGGACTGGCTGCCTCTGATGGCTCCGGTTTTGGCCAATTCGAGATCGGCGATGGTGGTCGTCTCGACAGCCGCCGAGGCAAACGCCCTCTACGAGGTCGCCGGGCGGCTGTTCGGTGTCCGGGCCGTACAGGCATCAGGTGATGTCGATCGAGACTTGACCCGGGCCTGGGTCGCCGCACAGGGCCCCGGACGAGTCATTATTGGAACGCCGCGAATCGCATCCTGGCGGTTCCCCCAACTCTCGCTGTCCGTGGTTCTCGAGGAGGGGCGCCGGGCGATGAAGGACCGGCAGACCCCCACAATTCATGTCCGAGAGATGCTCCTGCAGCGGGCCCGACTCGAAGGCTTTTCGCTGGCGTTCATGGGGCCGACGCCATCGTTGGAGGTCCTGGCTGCCGGGGCAGAGCTGGCGAGTGTGGGCCGAAGGGCGTGGTCGCTGGTTGAGGTGGTCGACCGGAGAGAAGAGCCCCCAGGCGCGGGGTACCTATCGGAGAGGGCTCTGGCCGCGCTGCGGGGGACAAAGCGGAGTGGTGGCCGCTCGTTGGTCTTTACTCATCGCCGACTTGGTGACGAGTCGATGCGTTGCACCAGCTGCCGTGCCGTGAGGATCTGTGCCGTCTGCGGAAGCCGGCTGAGTCGGGCGAGTTCGTGTCGGCGCTGCGGCGAAGAGGCAGGCGATTGCCGGAGATGCGGGTCCGATTCCTTTGAGTCGATGGGAACGGTTCCCGAGCGGCTTGCCTCCGCCATTAACCGGTCGTTTGGAGAAAGGGTCGCCGGGCCTGGAACCACATCGCTTCCCATATCGGTCGGGTCCGAGAGCGACCTGGCCGGTCAAGGGCGCTTTGACCTGGCTGTGGTCGCTGACGCCGACGGTCTGATCCTTGCCCAACATTTCAGGGCGGGAGAAGAAGCCCTTCGGATTCTTGGGCGTATCGGCAACGCGGTCGCGACGGGGAGCGGGAAACGCCTGATGATCCAGACATCCATGCCCGACTCCGATGTGATTTCGACCATGAGGTCCGGTGATCCGATTCCTTACCTCGAGCGGCTTCTGGTGGAGAGGGCGAGAGATCGACTGCCTCCTGCGAAAGCGATGATGGCGGTCGAGCTTCGAGGGGTTGTCGAGACCAACGAAGCAACCTCGGCACTTCATCTCGATGGGGTGACGAGCGTTCTCGGCCCGGCTGAAGTTGAACAGGGTCAGCGCTGGCTTCTCCAGGGTGATCTCCGACGGGCCAAAGTTGAGCTTCGGTCGCTGGTACAGACCTGGCGTGATCGGGGTGTGACGGTTCGGCTCGATGCCGATCCCATAGACCTCTGAGGTCGGATACCGTCTACTCTCTCGCTCCCCAAATGGCCATCTATCCCATCCGAACGTTCGGCGATCCGGTTCTCCGACTTCCGACGAAACCTGTCGTCGAGATCGACGATGCAGTGCGGGCTCTGGTCACCGACCTGATCGACACCATGTACGACGCCCCCGGAGTCGGGATGGCCGCCAATCAGATCGGGGTGTTACGTCGGGTCGCTGTGTTTGACACGCAAGACGAACTGGGTCCCCGGGTGTTAATCAACCCCGAGTTGATCGAAACGAGCGGTGAATGGTTGTACGAGGAAGGCTGTCTCTCGGTCCCCGGTCACTATTGGGAAATCAAACGCCCGGGATTCGCCCGAACTCGTGCTCTCGATCTCGAGGGAAAGGAAGTCGAGTACGCCGGTGACGGGATCCTCGGCAGGGTTCTCCAGCACGAGATAGAGCATCTTGGGGGAGGACTGCTCATGGATCAACTCGACAAGCCGGACCGCAAGCGCGCCCTGAAAGACCTGAGGGAAGAGGCACTAGGACTGGCGAGTTTCGAGTGACCAGCGTCGTCTTCTTCGGGACGCCCACCGCCGCAGTACCCACCCTGAGATGTTTGAATTCGGTTCACGAGATACGGACGGTTGTGACTCAACCCGACCGGGCCCGGGGACGTTCTGGCGCCCGTCAGCCACCACCTATCAAGGAGGCCGCGATGGAGATGGGGCTGACGATCCACCAGCCGGCCAACAAGGCAGAGCTGGCAACCGTGCTTGGCGATCTCGAGTCTTTCGAACTGGGGATTGTGGTGGCCTATGGCCGGATCCTCTCCAGAGAGGTCCTGGAGACGCCTTCCAAAGGAATGCTCAATGTCCACTTCTCACTGTTGCCGAGGTGGCGGGGCGCCGCGCCGGTGGCCCGCGCTGTGATGGCCGGCGACACCATGTCTGGAGTCACCATCATCAAACTCGATGAGGGCCTCGACACCGGACCGGTGCTGACAGCACAAGCGTTGGACATTGGCGCCGAGGAGACGGCCGGCGAGCTGACTGAGCGTCTTGCCGCCGTGGGGGCAAGATTGCTTACCGCCGCCATACCCGGATACATGAGCGGCGCGGTCGCGCCCGTGCGGCAGACCGGGGAGGGTGCCATCTACGCCAACAAGATAGAAGCGAGCGATCGCCGGCTAACCGCCGAAATGCCGGCAGGTGAATTCGTCGATCGGATCCGTGGGCTGTCGCCAACACCTGGAGCGGCTCTCGTCATCGACGGCATCAAGACCAAGGTCCTTCGGGCCGCCATCATCCCCCACAATCCGGGCAAGGGTCGTTGGGCCGGCTTTGACGGTCGCCTCGTTCTGGGCCTTTCCGATGGGGGAGTGGAGGTGGTGGAGATTCACCCTCCGGGGAAGCGCCCGATGTCCGGACCTGATTGGATGCGGGGACGGCGGACCACGTCTGGAGTCATCGATGGGGAGGTGCCGGGGTCCAACGATCTTCCTTCTTAAACTTCCTGCCACGTGACCTCGACAAAAATCACCCCGTCGCTGCTCGCAGCGGACTTCGCCCGGCTCGAGGCGGAGATTGGCCGTATCGAGCGAACCGCAGACTGGCTGCATCTCGACGTGATGGACGGCCATTTCGTGCCCAACATCTCGTTTGGGATGCCGGTGATAGCGAGCCTCCGAAAGGTCACCGAGCTGTACTTCGACTGTCACTTGATGACCACCAACCCCGACGCATACCTCGCCGAACTGGCTGAGGCCGGGGCAGATCTGGTGACCATGCATATTGAAGCGATTCCTGATCCAACCCAGGCTGCGCAACGTGCCCGCGATCACGATCTCGATTTCGGCCTCGTCTGCAATCCGGCTACACCTTTTGGCGGAATCGCGCCGTTTGCTGAGCTGTGCAACGTCATCCTGATCATGGCTGTCGAGCCTGGTTTCGGTGGCCAAAACTTCATGCCCGAAGTGCTGGCGAAGGTTGAGGCCGCCAGGGAATGGGTTGAGAACAGGGGCTTGACAACCGATATTCAGATCGACGGAGGTATTACCCCCGAAACGGCCAAGCAGGCCGCCGAAGCCGGTGCCAACGTGTTCGTCGCAGGAACCGCCGTGTTTGCTGCCGATGATCCGGCAGGCGCCATGGAAGAGATTAGAAGGGCTGTCAGCAAGAAATGAGCGAACTGGTCCTGGTAGCGGACGATGATCCGGACATCCTTTCGGTTGTCCAGGTCAACTTCGAGCTCGAGGGGTTTGATGTCGAGACCGCCGTAGACGGTGAGGACGCGCTTCAGAAGGCGACTGCAAATCCGCCGAATGCGATCGTCCTCGACATCATGATGCCCCGCATGGACGGTCTCACCGCCCTGCACCGGCTGAGAAGCCAGGCTTCGACAGGCAGCATCCCGATAGTCCTCCTTACCGCGCGTGGTCTTCCCGAAGACCGGGTGCGTGGTCTCGAGCTGGGCGCCGATGACTACATAACCAAGCCCTTCGACATCACCGAGTTGGTGGCACGGGTCAAGGCGGTTCTACGTCGGACCCAGGCTGCACGTGATCTTTCACCCTTGACCGGTCTCCCGGGCAATTTCAAAATCACCGGTGAAATCGAGAAGCGGATTGCCGACGGGAGTGAGTTCGCCCTGGTTCATGGAGATCTAGACAACTTCAAGGCGTTCAACGATCACTACGGTTTCATGAGGGGCGACGAGGTCATCAGATTCTGTGCCAAGTGCTTCGGCGAAGCCGCGGAGACTCTTGGTATCACCGATGCTTTCGTCGGTCACATTGGTGGAGATGATTTCGTGACGTTGATCCCACCCGGCATCTCGGAGGCCTTCTGCAAGGAGGTTATCGAGCGCTTCGACGATGGGATTCTCGATCTCTACGACACCGCCGACGCCCTACGGGGTTATATCGAAGTCATCGACAGACGCGGTGAGCGATTCGCCTTCCCGGTGGTGTCTCTCTCGATGGGAGTAGCGTCTACCGACATGCGTGAGATAACCACGCAATGGGAGGCGTCGGCGATAGCGGTAGAGATGAAGGAATTCGCTAAGAAGCAAACAGGCTCGGCGTACCGCATCGATCGTCGTACGGGATAGGTGGGCGATACCCGCTATTTGAGGCGCGCCATCGAGCTGGCGCTCCCGCATCGGACCCATCCCAATCCTCGGGTTGGCGCAGTTGTAGTAGACGCCGCTGATGAGGTGATAGGAGAAGGAGCTCACCTCGGCCCGGGGCAGGACCACGCGGAGGTCGTCGCTCTTGAACAGGCCGGGCCCAAGGCTCGGGGCGCCACCCTCTACGTAACGCTGGAACCATGCTCCCACCACGGGAGAACGCCGCCTTGTGTCGACGCGGTGGTAACTGCCGGAGTTGCCCGCGTTGTCGTCGGGGTGGTGGACCCGGATCCCAAGGTCTCCGGCTCAGGCATCGACCTGCTCCGGAATGCGGGCATCGAAGTGGCGACTGGCGTCATGGAACTCGAGGCCGAGGCCGTCGACCCCGGTTACTTTCGACAGCGTCGGTCCGGGTTGCCCCGGATCATCCTCAAGTACGCGATGACCCTCGATGGATCTGTTGCCGCTGAGGATGGCTCTTCGCAGTGGATCACCGGCGAGGAAGCAAGAGAGGATTCACACCGTCTGCGATCCGAGGTAGATGCCGTGGCAGTCGGCGCAGGGACGCTTCGTTCGGACAACCCATCCCTGACCGTCCGACGTGGTCGAACCGATCATCAGCCAAGACCAATCGTAATTGCCGGCAGCGGTGACCTTCCACCAGAGGCACGAATATGGGAACGTGGGCCATTGGTCGTCGCCGCCGGGAAGAAGGCTGTACCAAGTGGTGAGTTGGCCATCGTGGAGGGCCAAGACGGAATGCCCCTGCCTGAGGCAGTGGCGAAGGAACTCGCCGAACGGGGCTACTACGACGTCCTCCTCGAAGGCGGCCCAACCATTGCCGGCGCTTGGTGGCAAGCAGGAATCGTCACCGAGGGCGTGATCTATATAGCGGGGAAGATTGGCGGCGGAACGGGCGTTGGCCCACTGGGCGGGATGTTCGCCTCTCTGTCAGATGCGGTCGACGTGCCAATCAAAGGCGTGCGAGTCGTTGGAGACGACATAAGGATTGATTTCGGATAGATGTTCACAGGAATCGTTGAGTACAAGGGTTCGGTCAGCGAGGTCGACCATCATTCCACTGGCAGTCGATTGAGTGTCGAGATCGGCCCGCTGGATGGCGTGTCGGTTGGAGACTCGATCTCTATCGACGGTGTCTGCCTGACTGCCGTCGAGGTCGGCGGCGGCGTTGTGGGCTTGGACGTAGTGGCAGAGACACTGGCCAGGACCAACCTCGGAGGATTGGACCGAGGCGCAAAGGTCAACGTGGAGCGGGCGATGGCCGCGAGCGGCCGGTTCGATGGTCATGTCGTGCAGGGACACGTCGACGGCGTGGGGAAGGTGTTGTCGATCACCGGGGAGGGCGAGGGGAAACGGATGTCCATCGAGGTGCCGGAGCGTCTCATTCGCTATATCGTGGAGAAGGGTTCGGTGACAGTTGACGGTGTGAGCCTCACAGTCGCGGACCTCTCCGAGTTCGTCATAGAACTTGCCCTAATTCCATACACGCTGAAGTCCACGACGCTCGGGTTGCGCAAAGTCGGCGACGCGATCAACCTTGAGGTCGACATCCTCGCCAAGTACGTGGAAAGGCTGCTCAGCACCAAATGAGTTTTGCTCCAATTCCCGAGATCATCGAAGCCGTTGAACGCGGCGAGATGGTGATCATGGTCGATGACGAAGACCGGGAGAATGAGGGTGATCTGATCGTCGCCGCCGAAAAGGCCACTCCCTCGCAGGTCGGTTTCATCCTCCGCCATACCAGCGGAATCATCTGCATGCCTGTGATCGGAGAGCGTCTCGACGAACTCGATTTGCCCATGATGGTTGCCCGGAACACCGACGTTCGTCGTACTGCATTCACGGTCTCGATCGACGCCCGCGACGGGACGACGACCGGTATCTCGGCGGACGACCGCTGGAAGACCATCCAGGCCGTGGTCGACCCGGATACCAAGCCTGATGATCTGGCGCGGCCCGGCCACCTGTATCCCCTCCGCTACGAGCCGGGTGGCGTCCTGCGGCGGGCCGGACACACCGAAGCGGCAGTTGATTTGGCGGAGTTGGCCGGTCTCTACCCCGCCGGTGTCCTAGCGGAAGTAATGAACGACGACGGAACGGTGGCCCGTCTGCCCGAGTTGGAGCGGTTCGCCGAAGCGCATGAATTGTTGATCGGCACAATCGCCGATTTGATCGCCCATCGGCGACGTACCGAGAAGCTGATCGAGCGGGTTGTCGAGGCACGGATCCCCACTGACTACGGCACGTTCACCGCGGTCGGGTTCCGATCGCTCGTGGACGATCGCCAGCATATCGCCCTCGTCATGGGAGACATCGGCGATGGCGAAGATGTCTTGACACGGGTTCATTCGGAGTGTTTGACCGGCGACGTCTTTGGCAGTCTCCGCTGTGACTGCGGTGATCAGCTGGATGCGGCTCTCGCTCACGTCGGTACAGAAGGCAGAGGTGTCGTGCTGTACATCCGGGGTCATGAAGGGCGAGGGATCGGGTTGTTGCACAAGCTCGCTGCGTACCGGCTCCAGGATGAGGGCTTTGACACCGTTGACGCCAACGTGAATCTCGGACTCCCGGTCGACTCCCGCGATTACGGAATCGGCGCTCAGATCCTATTTGATCTCGGTGTTCGCTCGATGCGGCTGATGACGAACAACCCGACCAAGCGGGTCGGCATCGAGGGGTACGGGCTGTCGATCGTCGGCACCGTCCCACTTTCCGTGGAGCCCAACGAAGAGAACGAGTCTTATCTCCGGACCAAAGCAGCCAGGCTCGGTCACGACATCGATCTTGGTACCGGGGCGTGATCCGAACAGTCGAAGGGGATCTGGACGGAACGGGGTTGAAAGTCGGGGTGGCCGTTGCTGCATGGAATCAGGCGATCACCGACCGGCTTCTCGACGGCGCAGTGTCCAGGCTCAAAGCGCTCGGTACCGAAGACGTGACAGTTCTCAGGGTTCCAGGCGCTCTCGAGCTTCCCGTGGGGGTGGCAGCCCTGGCGCGGGACGGGTGCGAAGCTGTAGTAGCGATTGGCACGGTTATCAAAGGTGACACCGACCACTACGAAATCGTCGTCAGGGAGTCGACGGCCGGTGTCGCTCGGGTGGCTGAGTCGCACGGCGTCCCGGTGGCCAACGCAATCCTCGCCGTGCACGATGTCGAGGATGCAGTGGATCGATCCGGACCGGGAGAGACCAACAAAGGCGCCGAAGCAGTCGACGCTGCTGTGATGACGGCAAACGCGCTGAGGCAGCTAGGAGCCCGCTGAGCATGAGCGCGACTGTGGCTATCGCAGCCCTCGGTGTTAGCCTTTCCCCACAATCAATAGCAAGAGCGGAAGCTGCTGCTTCCCCACCCGCCCGCCGACCATCGAGATCGATGTTCGCGAGGCGAGGTCACAGAGACCCTGAACTTCAGGTAATGGCAGCAAGTTTTCGCTTGCTGCTTTTTTGTTGCAATCAACAGGAGGTATCAGCATCAACGAGCTCCGTGTGAACGGCGCGATCAGAGCAAAGGAAGTGCGAGTTGTCGCACCAGATGGCTCACAGATAGGAGTCAAGAAGCTGAGCGAGGCCCTATGGCTTGCTGAGCAACTCGATCTGGATCTCGTCGAAGTGGCGCCAAAGGCGAAGCCGCCGGTGTGCCGTTTGATGGACTACGGGAAGTACAAGTACGAGCAGTCCATCAAACAACGGGAAGCTCGCAAGAACCAGACCCGCACCACCATCAAAGAGCTTCGGATGAAGGTTCGCATTGGCGACCACGACTTCGATATCACCCGAAGGAAGACACATGACTTCCTGGAGGATGGCGACAAGGTGAAGTTCACGATTCGCTTCCGGGGACGGGAGCAGGAGCGGCCCGGTTTCGGGAAGGACCTACTCGATCGCCTTGCGGAGGAAGTCTCTGAGGTGGGAACAGTCGAACAGGCTCCCAAGATCGAGGGGCGGAGCATGACGATGGTGCTGGCGCCGGTGAGGCATCCAAGAGCCTCCGCGAAGAGCGACGAGCAGACGTGAGAGTTAGGAGAAGGCCGTGCCAAAGATGAAGACACACAGCGGCGCTAAGAAGCGAATCAGGATCACGGGAACCGGCAAGTACATGCGCCGGCAATCCGGGCGCGGCCATCTGCGTCTCGCCAAGGGCAAGTCCAGCTACCGCCGTCTGACTGGTGAAACCACTCTGGCCCCTGGTGACGCCAAGGTCATCAAAAAGCAACTCGGCCGCTGAGCGCCCAGGAGGTACGAAATGGCACGTGTAAAGCGAGCTGTCCCCGCCAAGAAGTCGCACAAAAAGGTTCTCGATCGGGCCAGTGGCTACAAGGGCGCCAGAAGCCGGAGATTCAAGACCGCGAATGAGCAGGTCATGCACGCAATGCAGGACTCCTATCGCGACCGGCGAGCCCGGAAGGGTGAGTTCCGTCGCCTATGGATCGCCCGGATCAACGCCGCGGCCCGGCAGAACGGAGTGACCTACTCCCGGTTCATTGCCGGCCTCAAGACCAATGGCGTCGAGGTCGACCGGAAGATGCTCGCCGAGATGGCCGTCAACGATCCGTCGGCATTTTCGCAGCTGGTCGAGGTCTCGAAGCAGAACTGATTCCGACAGGAGTCGACTTACTCATGGAGCCGGTCCGCAGCCATCGCAACTCGCGAGTGGTCGAAGCGGCCCGGCTTCATCACGCTCGGGTTCGAAAAGAGACCGGTCGGTCCCTGCTCGAGGGGCCAAATCTTTTGGCCGAAGCACTGGCCGCCGGTGTCGGGCCGCTTCAGGTATTCGCCCTCGCCGACGACCGGGATACCGCATCTCTGGCGGCTGAGAGCGATTTGGAGCTCTTGGTCGTCGACGAGCGAGCGATGGACCGGCTTGCGGGGACCACCACCCCGAGGGGGCCCGTCGCCGAGTTTGAGATCCCAAAGAACGCACATCTTGCGGGCACCGGTCTGTTGGTCTCCTGGGGTGTGAGCGATCCCGGGAACGTTGGCACCATGATCCGCACGGCGTCTGCGTTCGGCTGGGACTTTGGCTATGCCACTGGTTCCGCCGACGCGTGGTCTCCCAAGGTGTTGCGAGCCGCCGCTGGGGGGCACTTCGGGGTGGCCATGATCCAGGTCGAGTCGCCCGGTCAACTTGCCGCCCTGGGTTACACGACAGTCGCCACGGTGGTCGAGGGCGGGGCGTCGCCGGACACATTACGGTTGGAGCGGCCCGCCGTGTTGGTCGGCGAGGAGGCCCATGGCCTCCCAGCCGGGATAGCGGCCCAGTGTGACGAGCGGGCAACTGTTTCCATGCCGGGCGCGGCCGAGAGTTTGAATGCAGCAGTTGCCGCAGGGATCGTGGTCTATGCGATCGCGAACAGCCTGGCTCACCCGGAACCCGGGTCTAACCTGCCGCCGACATGACCGATTCCCCGAAACTCGACGAAGCGCTGGCCGCCGCCCCTGGTGCGATCTCAGCCGCAGCCACCCTGGCTGAGCTTGATGAGATCGAAAAAGCTCTGTTGGGCAACACTTCAGCGGTCGGCGAAACCCGGAGGTCGATGGGATCTCTCGACCCGGCTGATCGGCCCACGGTTGGCGCCCGGCTCAACGTGGCCACCAAGGAGATTCAGGGGCTTCTCGCCTCCCGGCTATCCGAGCTAGAGGCACAGGATGAGGAACGCCGATTAGACGACGAGAGGATCGATGTCACCTTGGAATCGATCGTGCTCGAAAGCGGTTCGCTGCATCTTCTCCAGCAGACGATCAACGAAATTGTTGACATCTTCGTTTCTCTCGGATATCAGGTTGCCACCGGTCCCGAGGCCGAGCTCGCCTGGTACAACTTCGATGCGCTCAACACTCCGCCGACACATCCGAGTCGTCTCGAGAGCGACACGATGTACCTGGACTTCGGCGACCCAGCCGACGAGGTCCTGCTTCGCACCCATACCTCCCCCGTTCAGGCTCGCTGGATGGAAGCCAACGACCCGCCCGTATACATCGTCGTCCCCGGCAAGACCTATCGGCTTGACACAGTCGACGCCACCCATCTCCCTGTGTTCCATCAGATCGAGGGCCTGGCTGTTGACGAAAACATCACCTTCTCCGACCTGAAAGGAACTCTTGCCCATTGGGCCAGGGAGTTTTTCGGACCAAAGACGAAGGTGAGATTCAGGCCCCATTTCTTCCCATTCACGGAGCCAAGTGCGGAACTCGATGTTTCTTGCTTCGCCTGTGACGGGGGCGAGCCCACTTGTCGCGTCTGCAAGGGCGCAGGATGGCTTGAGATGATGGGCTGTGGCGTGGTCGACCCGAATGTGCTTGAAGCCGTCGGCTATGACCCCGCCGCGGTGAGCGGATTCGCCTTTGGGATGGGAGTGGAACGCCCGGCGATGGTGCGTCATGGAATCAACAGCATCAGACACTTCGTTGACAACGATCTGCGATTCCTGAGGCAGTTCTGATGCTTGTCCCCTTGCGCTGGCTATCCGAGTTCATCGATCTTCCAACCAACGATCCGGTTGACCTTTCCGCTGTCCTGGCGATGGTTGGCCACGGGGTTGAGGGATTCGAGGTCATGGAGGCGAATTGGACCGGAGTCGTCGTCGGGAGAGTGTCAGCCATCGCCCCCCATCCAGACGCCGACAAGATCCGGGTTTGCCAGGTCGACACCGGGAAGGGGCCCGAGCAGATCATTTGTGGCGCCTGGAACTTCGACGAAGGTGCGTATGTCGCGGTGGCCGAGCCGGGAGCTGTCTTGCCGGGCGATTTCAAGATTGGGCAACGGATGATCCGAGGAATCGAGTCCAACGGGATGATCTGTTCGGAGAATGAGCTCGGGCTTGGTGACGACCAAGCAGGCATCATGGTTCTCGATGGTGAACCCGAGTTGGGGATTGAGTTCGCCGGCCTCGTCGAATTGCCTGATGTCGTCTTCGACTTGGACATCACACCGAACCGACCAGACGCTATGTCAATGGTCGGGATCGCCAGGGATCTTGCCGCTTACTACGGCATGACCTACTCCATACCTGAGAGGGCGCTTGTGACTATCCCGGAGACGACCGATATTGAGGTTGAGATTGATGATCTGGTGGGTTGCCGTCGATTTGTCGCACACGAGATTCGAAATGTGACAGTGGGTGTTTCGCCCCTTGCAGTGCGCCACCGCCTGGCTAAAGCCGGGGTTCGTCCCATATCCAACGTCGTCGACGTCACCAATTATGTGATGCTGGAACTTGGCCAGCCACTCCATGCCTTCGATGCCCAGACGATCGTCGGGAACAACCTCCGCATTGCTCGGGCGTCCGACGGCGAGACCCTGGTGACTCTCGATGACGAAACGAGGATGCTCACCCCGGATGATCTCATCATCTATGACGCCGATGGCCCTACTTCAATGGCCGGAACAATGGGCGGCCTCCGCTCCGAGGTTTCCGCCGATACAACCAGTGTTCTCATGGAGGCCGCTTCCTGGGATCCGCCAACGATCATGTACATGTCCCGGCGGCACGGTCTGAGGTCAGAGGCGTCGGCGCGGTTTGAGAGAGGTGTCGACCCCAACCGTGCTGACCTGGCAAGCCGGCGTGGCTCGGCGATGGTTGCCGAGTTGGCTGGAGGAGAAATACTCGAAGGGCACGTAGACGAGATAGCCGCACCGACTGAGCCGGTGACGATTGAGCTTGCCCTCAGCGAGGTAAAAAGGCTCCTGGGCGTTGAGTTCTCTGCGGAGCAAGTGGCCCGAATCCTGACTTCGCTCGAGATGTCTGTGGCTGGCACAGACCCGATATCCGTGACGGTTCCTACATTCCGGCCGGATGTGACACGCCCGGCCGACCTGATCGAGGAGGTCGCTCGTATTCACGGATATGACAAGTTTCCCGAGACCTTGCCATTGGGAGTGTCGGGTGGGCTGACGGCCGAGCAACGGACCGAGCGGAAGCTCCATCATGCGATGACTGGGCTTGGCATCAGCCAGGCGGTCACCCTTCCGTTCGTGGGTGAAGACGATCTGGCCGCGCTGGGACGACGCGACGAAGTTGGTTCCCTGCTCACGGTGAAGAATCCTCTGCGCGAGGAGGAGAGCCGACTGAGGCCATCCATGCTGCCGAGCCTGCTGGGCGCCCTTCGATACAACATCTCGTACGGTGCCGCCTCAGTGGCTCTTTTCGAGACCGGACGGGTCTACTCGACGTCGCCCGATCCGGACGACGAGAGGATCCCGTACCAGCCGGCCCGGCTGGCGTGGAGCATTTACGGACCGTTCGGCGCTATTGGCTTGAGGATCGACGGACTGGAATCCGACGGCAATCTGTCATTGGCCATCTTTCGAAGCCTGATTCGGTCGCTGGGGGTCGAGAATGTGTCGATTGAATCGGGTTCTGCCTCCGGATTCCATCCGGGAAGGACTGCCGCGGTATTGATCGACGGATCTCTGTTGGGTCATGTGGGAGAGCTCCATCCTTCCGCCGGGCGTGCCTATGAGATCCCGGATCGAGTGGCCATCGCTGAGCTGGATCTCGCTCCTCTGCTGGTCCCACCGGAAGACGTATTGATGAAGGTGCCATCTGTGTTCCCATTCGTTGATTTTGATCTTTCCTTTGTCCTGCCCGACGAGACGACCGTCGCCGAGCTCGTCGCCGCCACTTCAGACGCCGCCGACGACCTGCTGGAAACCGCATCGGTGTTTGATGAGTTTCGGGGAGAGGGCATCGGTGACGGTCGACGAGCGATCGCGATCCATTTCCGGCTTCGTTCCGGCGATCGAACCCTTAGCAACGAAGACGTGGCACCTGTTCGTCAGGCGATGATCGGCGCCGCTGCCTCACTGGGAGCGACGCTGCGTGGTGTGGCCTAGTGGCGGCTCTTAAAGATCTGCTCAGCGGGGCACCTGAGGAGGCGGCGCCAAAATTGCTCGGTTCCACTCTGGTCTCGAAGATCGACGGGCATGTCGTACGAATCCGAATCACCGAAGTCGAGGCGTACAAAGGGTCGGACGATCCGGCCTCACACGCGTATCGAGGCCGCACCGACCGGAACTCATCGATGTTTGAGCAGCCCGGGACGCTATACGTTTATCGGTCATATGGCATTCACTGGTGTGCCAATGTGGCTGCGGGCTCCGTCGGGACCGGTTGGGGAATCCTTTTCCGCGGTGGCGAAGTCCAAGAAGGCAACGATGCTGTTCGTACCCGACGGGGGAGAAGCGAAGATCTTGCCAACGGTCCAGGAAAACTCTGCCAAGCCCTCGGTATCGACGGCTCGTGTGACGGAACCTATCTCTTTGCGGATGACTCACAAATCAAACTCGAGCCCGGACCTGCGCCTGAGTTGGTACTGGCCACGCCAAGGGTCGGGATCAACAAAGAGCAGGATCGTCCCTGGCGGTTCGTGGCGGCGTCTTCCATATCGGTCTAGTTAATCCGCGTCGACACCGAGCGGATCTGATTCCCCCTGATGGGGCGATAAGTGCTGCTGCGCCAACGGAAAGAGGAGACGGTTAGGTTGCGGTCATGAGTGGAGACTCTCGCGCACACAAGGATCGCATTGTCCAGGACTGGTTGCCGAGGTACACGGGGATGGAAGTCGACGAGTTCGGTGACTACGTACTGCTGACCAACTTCAAGGGATATGTGGATACGTTCGCCCGCAGATTCGACTGCGAGGTCAAGGGGATTGACCGCCCGATGCAGGCGGCGAGCAACGGCGAAGGTCTGACCATCGTCAACTTTGGGATCGGGACCGCCAATGCGGCAACCATTATGGACCTGCTGACGGCCCGAATACCACAGGGGGTCTTGTTCCTCGGCAAGTGCGGCGGCCTCAAGAAGTCGACTGAGATTGGCCATTTCATCCTTCCGATCGCCGCCATACGAGGGGAAGGAACATCCGATGACTACCTTCCGCCCGAGGTGCCGGCTCTGCCTTCCTTCAAGCTGCACAAGTTCGTGTCCGAGAAGATCATGGAGCGGGGCTTCGAATACCGAACCGGGGTTGTCTACACGACCAACCGTCGCCTCTGGGAACACGATGAGGAGTTCCTTGCTCGTCTCAAGGATCTGACGGTGATTGCCATTGACATGGAAACGGCGACACTCTTCATTGTTGGTCACTCCAACCAGATCTCGCGCGGCGCCCTGCTTCTTGTGTCCGATGTACCGACAACGCCCGAAGGGGTGAAGACCGAGGCCAGCGATCAACGGGTGACCGCCGACTGGGCCGAGCACCATCTGGATCTCGGCATATCAGCTATGAGCGACATCGCCGACGAGGGTGAGCCGATCAAGCACTTCACCTTTTAGTCTCGAATCCTTGTCTCGTAGGAGACATCATTTACCCTGCGCCGGACATGAGCTCCGAGGAACGACTCGATCGACTGCTGCGCTACGTGGACCAGGTGGTTCCGGAGGAGGAACTCGCCGAGAAACTAGCGGAAGGCAGGCCTCTCAGAGTCAAGCTAGGCCTTGATCCGACCGCGCCGACTGTGACACTTGGGTGGGCCGTAGTGCTTCGAAAGCTTCGGCAGTTTCAGGAGCTAGGCCACACGGCCGTTCTGATTGTTGGGGACTTCACCGCCCAGGTGGGTGATCCGGCGGAGCGGTCGTCCACCCGGAGGCGCCTCTCGGCAGCCGAGGTGAATGGCTACGCAGAGAATGTCCTGGGCCAGTTCAGAAAGATCCTGCTGGAAGAGAACCTGGAGATTCGGCGCAACTCGGAATGGCTGGGCCAGCTCGACATGGGAGGGCTCCTCGAGCTCACGTCATCGGCCACCGTGGCCCAGATGCTGGAACGTTCCGACTTTGCCAAACGGTATGAGCAGGGGTCACCCATTTCGGTGATGGAGTTTCTCTACCCACTTCTACAGGGTTACGACTCCGTAGCCGTCAAGGCCGACATTGAGCTGGGTGGCAGCGATCAACTGTGGAACCTCATGATGGGAAGAGTGGTTCAGGAGAGGTACGGCCAGAGGCCCCAGATCGCGGTCACCATGCCGCTGTTGGTCGGCACCGACGGAGTCAAAAAGATGTCACAGTCGTTGGGCAACTATGTTGGCGTCGAGGACGACCCGTCACAGATGTTCGGCAAGGCGATGAGTCTTCCTGACCAAACGATGCCCGAGTGGTTCCGGTTGGCCGCCGATCTGGATCCTGAAGAAGTCGACGTACTTGAGGCGGACCTCGAATCGGGCAAACTCCATCCCGGAATAGCCAAGAGAAAACTGGCGACTGCAGTCGTCGCGCTGTACTGGGGCGACGAGGCGGCATCAGCGGCCGAGATCGCTTTCGACCAGGTCTTCAAGGAAGGCGGCGTCCCCGACGACATTGGGCAACATCGTCTCCCCGACCAGGATCCGGTTCAATTGCCCGGGCTCATTCGGGACGCGTTTGGCACCTCTGGATCCGAGGCGCGCCGGCTTCTGACGCAAGGCGCGGTGAGCCTCGACGGCGAATCGGTGCTCGATAGCGAAGTTTCACGATCGGATCTGGATGGCCGAGTGCTCCGAGTGGGTAAGCGCCGTTTCGTGCGCCTGGTCGATCGACTTGACTAGAAATTGGGGTTCGTTACTATTCCGTATCCGGTCGAGGACTAACGACTCGGCCACCCACCAGCCGGTGGGGCGCCTGAGTCGCGCCACGCCGGGTTTGTCATCTGTATCGGGGCCGCGGTACTATCGCCGGCCCGCCTGACATTGAAACATCGGGTGTGGGCCTGTCCAGCAGACTGAACAGGTGCGAGTTTCCGAAAGGAAACAAGAGCCCGCAGTTTCGCTTGCGAAACTGCATACGGCTCGAGCGGAGCTCGAGCCGCGGCTCCTTGACAACTGAACAATGTGCCAAAAGCCAGCATGCACACTCCCGCTGTCGATTCGTCGGCAAGGAGTGAGCATCTATGACGATGAAACACTCTCGAGCAATCGAGGGTGGGAAATCAGTACAAAAACAGCAATAGCTCTAGGGCCCCTCACGGGCCCTGGACCCAAATTGCAAACACTTCACTGACAGGATGCAGCCCGTTCTTCGAACAGGTTGTTTGAATGTACGTTGGAGAGTTTGATCCTGGCTCAGGATGAACGCTGGCGGCGTGCCTAATGCATGCAAGTCGAGCGACGCATGCCGGAGGGGTAACCCACTGGTATGACGGAGCGGCGAACGGGTGAGTAACACGTGAGCAACCTGCCCCACAGACCGGAACAGCCCAGGGAAACCTGGATTAATGCCGGATGACCTCACTGGACCACATGGTCCGATGAGGAAATGCCTTTGTGCTGTGGGATGGGCTCGCGGCTTATCAGCTAGTTGGTGGGGTAACGGCCTACCAAGGCATCGACGAGTAGCTGGTCTGAGAGGACGATCAGCCACACTGGGACTGAGACACGGCCCAGACTCCTACGGGAGGCAGCAGCAGGGAATCTTGCGCAATGGGCGAAAGCCTGACGCAGCAACGCCGCGTGGGGGATGA